>CAZMAZ010000001.1:0-16398 GCA_964564255.1 uncultured Clostridium sp.
CAAAAAAATCTGTACCGAATCTGTACCACCTCATTAAATCAGTGTTTCCCTAAGGTGGCTGTGTATTAAACGAAACAAACGGCAAAACTCTCCGCGCATTTTGGGCGCGGAGAGTTTTTGCTTGAAAAATATACGGTTATTCGGTCGGACCAAGTAAGAGGGAAATATTCAAATTTCCGTTTCTTGTACGCAATGCATCGACCATTTCTTTTTGTTTTGATTTGTCTTTCATCATGATTCTGTAATTCAGCTGCAACACGGTCCCATAGTCTGTTGTTTTTACAGAATCCAATAAAAACATGGAACAATAATTTTTCAGAGTATCGTCAAATACGCCGTCGTAATTCAGATCTTCCGGTATTAAAATGTGCAGTTGCATTTGACGGGAACCGATTCTGTCAAAGCCAACCAATGTGGTGATCATGAAGACGATGCAAACGAAAATGGCAGCAAGAACCGCAAAACCGACAAATCCGATGCCGCAAGCAACGCCAATTGCGAGAGAGAGCAAAAGATAAACCATATCTCTTGTATCTTCTACTGTGTTTCTGAATCGAATCAATGCCAATCCGCCGCCGATACTAATAGCGCGTGCGAGGTTTGAACCGATGCAAAGAACAATAATGGCAACACATGGAGCAATGAAAAAAACAGTCAGAACGGTGGATGATCGGTACCCGATTTTACGGTGTGTGAAAATATAGGTCAGGGCTATCATCAAAGACAAGCCAACGGCGGTTCCCAGAACGATTAAAGAATCAATAAGCGTCAGGGTGTAACCGTTGCTGGAAATTCCCAGCGAATAAAGAGTCCAGTCAGGCATAATTAAATCTCCTTTGGGTAATAGAAAAATGTTTGATCGCTTTGATTGGTTAAGGTAATTGCTTTTTTATATGCGTTTTGACGATAAGATATACCGTATTTTGAAAATGTATGAAAAGAGAGATGGAATTCGCTCATCAAGTGCGCAAACCAGAGGGGAACTGCGCCGGAAAATTTGACTTCCAAAAGCATTTTCGTTGGAGAAAAAATCGGATCTCCATAGCGTCCTTTTTGCAGATCAAGGTCATATCGCCTTGTCAAAATATCACTGTCGAAGGTTATGCGAAAAGAAGGATCCTCAATGCCGCTATACGCATTTCGCATATAACTGACATATGTGGCGGGTTTGACCGGATGATGTTCAAGATAATAATCAATTTCGGACAGTACGCGTTCATTGATATAAGATTCGGTTGCCGGGTGAACGCCTGTGTGTAAATATTGCATGGCATCCGCGTATGGAAGATCGACACGTCTTTTTGTGCCGACGCCGCGATACTTTTTCTTTAACTCCAAAAAAACAGTGCTGTCCCGGCTTGGAACGCCATAACTGCGTAAGCGAAGTTTTTCTTTATAAACGGGACGTGCAACCGAGGTGCGAATTACATGATCCCATGCATCGTCAAAGTAAAGGTTACAGATCATATACGGTTTTCCATCATGATTATGTTGATCGGGGAGCATGTGATCTGAAAGTCGCTCCTTCAGTTTCGGCACAATTTCTTTGTCGAGAATAATCTTTTTTTCCATTCTGCGAAATGTATGGTCTGCCATGGATTCACCTCCTGCGTAGGTGTATTTGCCGCCTGTAAATCATACTCATTATAGCGTATAAATATGACGGCACTTTGAACGAATCGTGTATTTATCGTTTTTTTCTTTTGAATCTGAGATTTTTTTCATGTTGAGGTTTCATGTTACTGTACATGCTTTCATTTCAAGGTTTTTATATTGCAACTGTCGGGGAAACTAAGGTTGCAAATCGAAAGAAGGAGAAAAAACATGGGAGAAAAAAATAGTTTTGTACGGTTTGTGACGGCATTTGTTTTGCTTTGCGGGTGTTTATTGACCGCGGTGTCTTTACCGGCAAGTGCAACATCAGCCGCAACCACTTATAATTGGTATTGCAAACACGTACCTTCTCACAGTCAACCGCTTTTGGATCCTCAATTTTCATTTATCGGTCAATATGATGGGTATTATATTTTGCCGCATACCGATGAAAAAGTGGTGTTCTTAACCTTTGATGCGGGATATGAAAACGGAAATGTAGAGAAAATACTTGACACATTGCACGAAGAAGAGGTTCCCGGCGCATTTTTTTTGCTGGCACATTTTATTCGATCCAATTCAAGTCTTGTAAAACGGATGTTTGAAGAAGGACATACGGTTTGCAATCATACCATGACGCACAAAGATTACAGTAATGCGGACACACAGACATTAGATACGGATTTGAAGCAACTTGAGGCATTGTGCTTGGAAAAAACGGGATATTCCATGTCACGGTATTTTCGCCCGCCTGAAGGGAAGTTTTCGGAGAAAATGTTGAAGTCGCTGAAAAGTCTTGGTTACAAAACGATTTTTTGGAGTTTTGCATATGCGGATTGGGATAATCGAAAACAGCCAAATCCCGTAGCTGCCAAGGAAATGATTTTAAGCCATATTCATCCCGGCGCCGTCCTTTTGTTGCATCCGACGTCATCAGTGAATGCCGCCATTCTACAAGAAGTGATTGTCGAATTAAAGGCAGAAGGGTATCGCTTCGGTAGTTTGGACGAGCTGACGGGGGCATCTTTGCATGACTGAATCCAAAGCGATTGTTTCGGTTTTAATCTGCATCGGCTTATGTATGACCTCGGTTTACGCAAAGCCGTCGCAAACCGATGTTCCTATCTATCGTCACAAACAGAACACACAAAAAAAGATTGCGTTGACATTTGATGATGGTCCCCATCCGCGGTATACACGAGAAATTTTGGATATTCTGGACGAATATGATGTTAAAGCCACCTTTTTCATTGTCGGAGAAAATGCGGAACGGTATCCGGAAACAGTATGTGAAGTGTTGAAGAGAGGGCATGAACTCGGCAATCACACATATACACATCCGCATCTTACGCATGAAAACTGTTCCGATTTGATGGAAGAAATTAAAAGGTGCGAATCGACGTTATATTGCTTTGATGAATACCGTACAAAATATTTTCGTCCTCCGGAAGGACTTGTGGATGCAGATGTTCGAACTGCAAGTTGTGCGTTGGATTATACGGTTATTTTATGGAATATCGATACGCGTGATTGGGCACACACGCCACCCAAAACAATTGCTAAAAATGTTCTTTCGCATGTGCAATCCGGCGATATTATTTTGATGCACGATTTTATTGGTCATGACAGTCCGACGCCGGAAGCATTAAAGCTGATTTTGCCCGAATTACTTGCACAAGGATATACGTTTGTGCGCATCAGTGAATTGATTGGTATCAATGAATAAAGTGTGTTCTAAAAAAGCAAGGAAAGCTCAATGTGCTCGGAGAAAAGCGGTAAAAAACAAAATCTGTGAAACAGGCATGATGGATTATCATGTCTGTTTCGCCGATTGTACAACGAAACCTCTGTGCGTTTTGTGCCGACAGAGGTTTTCTAATGTCATTTTTAATTGTTGGGTTTGCCCGATGTATCAACCGGATCATCCGAATCATTTGACGCTTCGTCTTCCTGCCGTACGATGGAATTTTCTGACTGTAAAGAGGGAGCCTTTTTGAGCGCCGGTTGAATCATATAACGATCAATGATCGGGTAGGCGGCATATACATTGATAAATGCCGATGTGGCAGGTAAATACAAGAAGGGAAGAATAATAGGGAGTCCCATGAAACTTGCGCCGAGCATGGAAGCGCCGACGATGGTTAGGACTGTAAAGGCAATCAATATTGCATTTCCAATAATCGCCATTATATTTCGTTTTAATCCCAAAACCGTAAAAATCAATGCGTTTTTGAGTAATTTCCACGTCTTAATGTTGAAGGTTATCATCAACAAATAAATATACATACGCAAGATCAAGAAAATGATGGCAACGGCAATAATCAATCCGTACATCAAGTTATTGGCGGTCGTGTTAGCAGAACTCATAAAGAAAATAATATCAAAAACAAGCAATAAAATGGCAGTGAGATCAATCACACCGAGGAGTAAACCTTGTTTGAGATTCTTTTTTATAGCATGAAAATAGTCGCCAATCAGAAAAACGCCATCGCCACGGACGAAAGCACGCAAAATATAGGTTGAGCCGGTGTTTTGCCATCCCCATGTAATCAAGACGAATAAAAGCAGAGGAATGATAATCCAATACACGTAGGTGTTATAGGTTGGAAGCGCTTGCTGTGCCATACGGGTAACCAGCATAGCGCCGGAGGATGCTGTCGGTGCGGCGGTTTGCATACCGTAAAGCGCCGCATAGCTGTTATAGCTTTGTGTCGGTGTGGTCGGACCGGCAAAGTACAGAACAACAGCTATTACTATAGGGAGAAACTGAAACAGCATCATCAAATTCAATGAAATAATGCGCGTGAATTTTCTTTTATACTGTTTGAAAAAGAATTTGAGATTGGGAGTGCGGTCTTCGCCGGGATTAACGCCTTTCCCGTCTTTGGACCAATCGAAAAGGCGGAATTTCTTTTTGTTTTTATTTTTTTCCACGTTTAACTTCCTTTCGCAGTATATACTGCTTATGAGATATTACAAGGTGTGTATCAAATGCAATTCCAGAGGCGAAGAGCTGTAAAGTGAAACAGAAAAGAAAGAGCAATGAACAAAGATGCAACCAGAAGATAAAAAAGCAAAGCACCCGATACATAAAAACGCCGTTTTTTCTTATGAGCGGGAGGGGCAGACAAATTTTGGAAGGTGTAACACGCTGTTCTGCAAAAACTGCAAAACATGCATAACAAAAATGCATTCAGGATTTCGGTTAATAAAAGAAGCATTAGTTGTTTTGGAAAGATGGTTTTTCTTGTCAGTGCTACTGCCGCATCGGTTATACGGATGCCGCAAATAACCCCGCGGACAGCAATCGAGATAGCAGCAAGTGCAGGTAGAAAAAATGTCAATGTTCCAATCAATAAGATGCCTAAGAGCACCACGTCTATCCAAGAAATGGAAAACAGGGAAGTCATAAACGCAAATTCTCCGTCGTAGTATCCGTAAAGCAAAAAAGGAGCGACACCGATAACGGCAAATACGGTATACAGTATCATGTATCGGCTACAGTGACATAGTAAATCGTGTTTTTGAGGTTGAGAATTTGCAAGATATTCTGCCATACTACTTGTCCTCCCGTAAATGTATAAATAATACGTTTATATATATGCTACGGGGATATTAAAATATGACAAAATCGTTTTTTTATTGATTCTTGTCTATTTTTGCCGATTTTTTCGGAAAATTTCAAATGCAAAAACGGTAGCGGCGGAGGCGGCAGACAAAGATCCGTTAAAAGTTCTTCCGTAATCGATTCGCACGACGTCATCTACCAAAGATAAAAGGCGGGCGCTGATTCCTCGCTTTTCGCCGCCGATAATCAACAAAAGAGGAAATGGAAGGTTAGCGTCGTATAAACTGACAGAATCTCGGATACCCGCTGCAACGATTCGATAATCATTGGCGCGAAAGACATTGACCGTTTCTTCCGAGTCTGCCACCATAATCGGTAAAAGCTCGGAAGCACCTGCCGAAGCACGGGCTACGATACCTGCTGCATTCATCCAATTTCGCGGCGAAAGAATAACGCCGTCAACGCCTGCTGCATAGAGTGAACGGAGCGTATAGCCGAAATTGTATGGATCTTCAATTCCGTCCAGATAAACATAAAAGCCGTTTTTTTGAATCAAGTCACTTGTTGGAGGCGGGAAATTACGGTTTGTACATTCAGCAAGAATGCCGCCGTGTGTATTACCGATCGCCGTTTTTTCAATGAATTCATGACTTGTTAATTCAATTGTGAAAGCAAGTTCGGATGCTCGATGTTGCAAAAAATGTAATTCACGGGTCTTACAGGCTTGTTTGTCTTGATCAAAAAAAATTCGAATAATGCGACGATCGGTTGATCCGTTGGAAATTGCGCGGATCAAAGCATTAATTGAAGTCATTCCTTCCAAAAAGCAAGTGGCAGATGAAGAATCTGATTCTTTGTTCATAAAGAATTCTCCTGAAAAATGCAAATTTAATACTAATACGCGATGCCATCGTCATATACTGAATTGAAAACAAAAATGTGAGGTTTATCGCTTATGATGTATATTTCAACCGGTAAAGAACGATGTGTGATACTCGGAACCTATCTTGTAGAAAACAATGCAACTGTTCGGGCAGTTGCAAATCGGTTTGGGATCAGCAAAAGCACGGTACATAAAGATGTAACGCAAACATTACGGCGCGTGAATCGTGCATTGTATGAACAGGTTAAAATCATTTTGGAACGAAATAAAAACGAACGGCATTTGCGTGGCGGAGAAGCAACAAGGCAAAAGTATTTAGAGGCACACGAACATGCGTATCGCCAAGATTGCGAGGAAAGTAAAAGAAAATCCTGAATCGAAGCCTGAAAAGGGGATTTTCCTTCCAGATACACAATTATACAAAATCAAAATTTTGTATAATTTGGGGAAGCAATTTTGCAAAAAAGACAGATGTTTGGGAAAATGTGGGAAATCTGATCCGTCCTTTTCATTTGAAGAAGACGGACCAGATTTTCTTTGTTTTTAATTACATTCCGCGTTTGATGTAATGTGTGTGCAAAACATGGTGTGCAATTTCGCTGTTGGGCGCTCCGAGAAATTCTTCATAGAGTTTCCAAACACCTGCATTGTCTTGCGATTTACGCAAATCACAGTTCTTGTCATCATTATACAAAACAGATGCTCTGACTGCGCGCAGATCGGTTGTCATGCGAACCGATGCAGGTTGATATGGCTGACCGCCACCATTGACACATCCGCCCGGACATGCCATTACTTCAATAAACTGTACATCAATCTTGCCGGATTGTACATCGCGAAGTAACTTCTTTGCATTTGCTGTTCCGGATGCAACGGCAACTTTTACAGTCATATCGCCGAGCTTGTAAGTAGCCAACTTGATCGGTTCTGTACCGCGAACCTCTTCAAAATCAACCTTTTCAAGTTTGGTTCCGAGAATGATTTCTGCGGCGTAACGCAAAGCGGCTTCCATAACACCACCGGTTGCACCGAAAATGGCACCTGCGGAAGAGCCCAATGCGAAGGCATCGTCGAATGCTTCATCTTCAAGCTGACGGAAATTGATTCCCGCAGTTTGAATCATTCTGCCCAGCTCTCTTGTTGTAATAGCAACATCAACATCGGGGATACCGTCGCCTGCGGCGGATTGATCGGGTCTACCCACTTCGAATTTCTTTGCCGTACACGGGATGGCGGATATAAAGAAAATATCTTTGGGATCCCAGCCCATTTTCTGTGCATAATAGGTTTTTACCATCGCTCCGAACATCTGTTGCGGAGATTTACAGGTAGAAAGATTGTCGGTCATTTCCGGGAAATAATGTTCGCAGAATTTAATCCAACCGGGTGAGCAAGATGTAATCATGGGCAAAGCACCACCGTTCTGGATTCTGCCGATCAATTCATTTGCCTCCTCAATAATGGTCAAATCCGCAGAAAGGTTCATGTCATAGACACCGTCAAATCCGAGACGGCGAATAGCTGCGACCATCTTTCCTTCACAGTCGGTTCCGGGCTCATAGCCAAAGCACTCACCGATTTGTGCACGAACAGAGGGCGCTGTGCAAATCAATACATGCTTGTCCGGATCTGCCAATGCGGCAAATACCTTATCGGTATCGTCGACCTCATGAAGAGCGCCTGTAGGACAAGCAACAACACACTGTCCGCAGTTGATACAAGAGGTAGAAGCCAGAGGCGTTTCAAATGCACTGGCAATGTGTGTATCAAAGCCACGATCGTTTGCACCGATAACACCAATTCCCTGCGTTTTCTTACATGCTGCAACACACCGGCGGCAAAGAACGCATTTACTGTTGTCACGTACAATAGAAACCGAAGAATCATCAATTACAGAAGCTGTCTTTACGCCTGAAAAATGATGTTCGTCAACATGATAATCGTTACACAGCTTTTGCAACTCACAAGTCGTAGAACGCACGCAAGAGAGGCATTCGCGATTATGGTTGGAAAGCAGAAGTTCCAAATTCAATTTACGGAATTTGATTACCTTGGGCGAATTGGTCAAAATTTCCATCCCTTCGCTTGTCGGATATACACAAGCAGTTACCATGCGGAAGGGTTTTCCTCCTTCGGAGGCTTCAACCAAGCAAAGGCGACATGCGCCGATTTCGTTGATGTCTTTTAAATAGCAGAGCGTGGGAATTTCCACCTTTGCCGCTCTTGCGGCTTCAAGAACTGTGGAGCCCTTTGGTACCTCATAGGAAATACCGTTAATCTTTACATGAATTGTTTCCATTTACCACAAGTCTCCTTTCTCAAGCTTTGGAAATCGCGTTGAACTTACAGTTTGCAATACAAGCTCCGCATTTCACGCACTTTTTAGTATCGATTGCCATAGATGCCAATTTGTGTCCGGGTGCGATATAGTCGGTACGTGTAATTGCATCAGCAGGACAGTTCTTTGCACATTTTCCGCATCCGATACATTGATCCGGATCAATGTGGAATTGAACAAGTCCCTTACAAACGCCTGCGGGGCATTTCTTATCCACGATGTGTGCAATGTATTCTTCGCGGAAGAATTTTAATGTTGCGATAACAGGGTTAGGTGCTGTTTGACCGAGTCCGCAAAGAGAGCCCGCCTTAATGTACTGGCAAAGTTCTTCCATGCGATCAAGATCTTCCATTTCACCGTTGCCGGCAATAATTTTGTCAAGCAGTTCAAGCAATCTGCGTGTGCCGACACGGCAAGGTGTACATTTTCCGCAGGATTCGTCAACCGTAAAGTCAAGGAAGAAACGTGCAATATCAACCATGCAGTTATCTTCATCCATAACGATTAAACCACCGGATCCCATCATACAGCCGATAGCAGTCAGGTTATCGTAATCAATGGGAGTATCAATTAAAGATGCGGGAATACATCCGCCGGACGGACCGCCTGTTTGTGCGGCTTTGAATTTCTTTCCGTTCGGAATGCCGCCGCCAATATCATAAATGACTTCACGCAGAGTTGTTCCCATCGGTACTTCAAGCAGACCGGTGTTTACAATTTTGCCGCCGATTGCGAAAACCTTGGTTCCCTTTGATTTTTCCGTGCCCATGCCGGCAAACCAAGAGGCACCGTTCAGAATAATCTGGCAGATGTTTGCATATGTCTCGACGTTATTCAAAATGGTCGGCTGTCCGAAAAGACCTTTTACTGCCGGGAACGGAGGACGAGGACGAGGTTCGCCGCGATTTCCTTCGATAGAGGTCATCAATGCGGTTTCTTCGCCGCAAACAAAGGCGCCGGCGCCGAAACGCAGTTTAATATCAAAGTTAAAGCCTGTGCCGAAAATATTCTCACCGAGCAGTCCTTCTTCCCTTGCCTGTGCAATTGCGATTTCCAGACGGTGAATTGCAATCGGGTATTCTGCACGCACATAAATATAGCCTTCATCCGAGCCGATTGCATAACCGGCAATTGCCATTGCTTCCAAAACAGTATGCGGATCGCCTTCCAAAACAGAACGATCCATGAATGCTCCCGGGTCACCTTCATCGGCGTTACAGCAGACATATTTTTTCACTTCGCCTCTGCGTGCGGTAGCAAACTTCCATTTCAATCCCGTCGGGAATCCACCGCCACCTCTGCCGCGCAGACCGGAAGCGAGAACTTCGGATACAACCTCATCGGGGGTCATTTGGGTCAAAACCTTAGCTAATGCCTGGTAACCGTCACGTGCTATGTATTCGCCAATGTTTTCAGGATCGATTACGCCGCAGTTGCGAAGCGCAACACGGTGCTGCTTCTTAAAGAAAGACATATCCTTGAGTTTGGCAATATGGTGATCGCTTGCACTCTTTTCGTGGAATTCAATCCGTTCGACCGGAATGTCGTGAATCAAGTGAGAGTCTACAATTTCGGGAATATCGTCTACCTTGACCATCGAATAAAAGGTACCTTCCGGATAAACGATCATAACCGGACCAAGAGCACACAAACCAAAGCAACCGGTTTGTACAACTTTAATCTGATCGGCAATTCCCTTTTCGTTCAATTCCCGAATCAATGCATCATGCAAAGCGGGACTGCCGGACGAAGTACAACCTGTTCCTCCGCAAATCAGAACATGCTTTCTGATGTTTTGTTCCGCAACAGATGTACCTTCACGCATAGCAACGGCAGGTTGCATCTTTGCACGGAATTCATTTAATTGTTCGATTGTTTTAATCATTTCGCATATTCCTCCTTACTGATATTTGGCAAGGATGGTCTTGACATCCGCTTTGGTTAATCTGCCGTAAACTTCGCCGTTGACGGTCAAAACCGGTGCCAATCCGCATGCACCGATGCATCTGGTCGCTTCCAAAGAATATCTTCCGTCAGCTGATGTGCTTCCGACGGGAACATTCAGTAATTTGGAAACTTCTTCGATAATTTCACCGGAGCCCTTAACATAGCATGCAGTACCGAGACAAACGGCAATTGCCACTTCCCCATCCGGGTTCAGCTTGAATTGTGCGTAAAAGGACGCAATGCCGTAGATTTCTTCAATCGGAGTGTCGGTCTTTTCTGCGATGATTTTTTGTACCTCCATAGGAAGGTAGCCGTAAATTTCCTGTGCCTTTTGCATGATGGGCATCATAGCGCCCTTCACACCGCGGTACTCTTCAATCACGGCGAGCAGTTTTTCCTCCTGTTCGGGGGTACCACGGAATTCAACCGTGGTGAGTTTCTTTTTCATGTGAGAAATAACCTCCTGTATTTGTTTGTTGTCAACGTAACCATTATATCATATGGACGTCAAAATGTCTATAGTTTTTTTCGAATTTTTTCGATGTTGATGCAAAAAAGAGCAAAAAAGTACTTTTTTCGGCAAAAGCGTTTGGGAAAATCAGTTACAATTTTCCCAGTTGTGATAAACTTCGGTCACATCGTCATCTTCCTCCAAACGATCCAACAGCAATCCCATGAATTTAATGTCGTCCTCGTTTTCAAGTGTTACATAGTTGGAAGGAATTTTGGTGGATTCCGCAGAGGCGATTTCGTATCCTTTTTCTTTCATTGCATCGGCAATGGCATATACATCATCGGGTTCGGTATAAATTTCGAATGTGTCGCCTTCAGCCGAAAAATCCGATGCACCTGCCTCCAGCGCATCTTCCATCAATTTGTCCTCATCAATGTCTTCATCTTCGTTGTCTACGACGATGAGCCCTTTATCCGAAAATAGATAGCCCACACATCCGGTTTGACCGAGATTGCCGTGATATTTGGAGAAGGTTGCACGTACATTTCCCGCTGTACGGTTGCGATTGTCGGTGGTGGCGCGAACGATAACGGCGATACCTGCCGGACCATATCCTTCGTAGATGATTTCCTCATAGGTTTCTCCGCCGCCGCCGAGCGCTTTTTCAATACTGCGTTTGATGTTATCGTTCGGGACGTTGTTTGCCTTCGCCTTTGCGATCAGGTCACGCAATTTTGAGTTGGAATTGGGATCTCCGCCGCCCGCTTTTACGGCAATTGCGATTTCTTTGCCGATTTGGGTAAAGACTTTTCCCCGTGCGGCATCTGTTTTTTCTTTTTTGTGCTTAATATTTGCCCATTTACTGTGTCCTGACATGTTTTTTACCTCTCTCTGTTATAATTTTATACTTTTTCGGTTTTACGCAAACAGATTAGACCGAATGCGTTACCGAGTGCTTGCTTTGTTGCTGCGGTAATGGCAATACGTGTGTTCTTGACCGCAGGATCCTGCGCTGTCAGAATCGGGCAGGAATGATAGAATTTGTTAAACGCCACGGCAACATCCAGGATATATCTGGTTATGACAGACGGTTCATAATCACGCAGAGCGAGCAGAACACGTTCTTCCAATTGACAAATAATCTTGAGCAATGACGTTTCACACGGGTCGGTTATGCGCAGAGAAGACAGGTCCGGATGAGACGCCTTTTCCAAAACAGAACAGGTGCGTGCGTATGTGTATTGTACATACGGTCCCGTATTGCCCTCAAATGAAAGTGCATCTTCGATGTTGAAATCAATATCTTTGATACGGTTATTTGACAAATAGTAAAATACGATGGCACCTACGCCGATAGATTCGGCAATGTCGGAGCGTCCCTTGAGTGCGGGATTTTTTTCTTCCATGATTTCGGTGACCTTTTCGATTGCGGTGTTAAACAAATCACGCAGCAAAATGACATTTCCCGTGCGTGTTGCTAATTTCGAACCGTTAATGCTGACGGTGCCGTAAGGTACATGCACGAGCTTATCATACCAATCATATCCCATCAGTTCGACAACCTTGAACCATTGCTTGAAGTGCAAAATTTGCTGATTACTGGTGATGTAAATGCATTTATCAAAATGGTATTCCTGCTGACGGTAAACGGCAGCCGCAATATCACGCGTCGGATACAGCGTCGCACCGTCGCTCTTAAGAATTAAGCATGGCGGCATTCCGTACTCATCCAAGCTGACAATAGAAGCTCCATTGTCCAGCTTTAACAGTCCCATGTCACGCAGACGTTGTACCTGCGCCGGCATTTTGTCTGTATAGAAAGATTCTCCTTTGTAGCTGTCAAAGGTAACGCCGAGTTGTTTCAGAGTTTCATCATTGGCTTTTACGGATAAAGCTACCAGCCAACGCCAGAGAGCCAGATTTTCTTGATCCCCGTCTTCCATTTTTCGAAATTCGGCTCGTGCCTGATCGGCGAGTTTCGGATCTTCTTCAATGGCACGATTGATACGAACGTACAAATCAACCAGTGCATCCACACCGCCCTGTTCGACGGCATCGTGATCACCCCATAATTTGTATGCAACAAGCAATTTTCCAAACTGCGTTCCCCAGTCGCCGAGATAGTTGATTCCGACGCAGGAATACCCTGCAAACTGATGAAGCATTTTCAGAGAGTGACCGATCACGGTCGTTCCGAGATGCCCGATGTGAAACGGTTTTGCAAGATTCGGAGAGCAGTAATCAAATACAACAGTTTGTCCGTGACCGCATTCGGGAGACCCATAGCGATCGCCTTTTTCCAGCACCTCGGGGATAACGCGGGCGGCAAGAGCATTCCCTGACAGATGAATGTTGAGGTATCCGTTGAGTGCGGAAGCCTGTTGAATATCCTCATCGGTTTGCAGACCGTCTGCAAGCGTTTGCGCAATGACGACGGGAGACTTGTGCAGAGCGCGAGCCAATTTAAAACAAGGCAGCGCAAGATCCCCCATATTTTCATCGGGCGGATATTCCAAGAATGAAACGATTTCCGCTTCTGTCAGTGCAGTATCGGGACTTAGCGTTTGAATACTGTCTTTCAAAACGTGTGCTATTTTTTGCTTGATTTTCAGCATGATGTTTTCCTTTCTGTTTTTTATTTTCGATTATCTTACGGCGATTCGTCAAGACCGCTCAGCATATCCCGCGCGGCTTGACGTTGTGCATCTGTGACCGATATACCGCCGATAATGCGCGCAATTTCCTCGCACCGTTCTTCCTGCGACAGTGTATGCACTTCGGTAAAAGTTCTGTCGTTTGATTCGGTTTTGGATACGAAAAAATGTTTGTCGGCAAGAGATGCGATTTGTGCGGAATGCGTTACGCAAATCACCTGCGCATTGCGTGCGATTTCTTTTAATTTGATACCGACGCGTCTGGAGGTACTTCCGGAAATACCGGTATCAATTTCATCGTAGATGGTACAGCCGATGGCATCACGGTTGTTGAGAACATTGCTCAAAGACAGCATGATGCGCGACAGCTCACCGCCTGATGCGATTTTTTGCAAGGGGGCAAGTGCTTCTCCCGGATTTGTTGCAATCAAAAATTCTACGCGATCAAATCCGTTCGGGCATAGTACTGATTTGGTAACGGAAACAGAAAAACGTACGCGCGGCATGTCCAAATAACCGAGTGTTTCGGTCATTTTTTGTTCGATTTCTTTAGCGGCGGCAATACGATTTTCATGTAATTGCTCGGCGTATATATTTGCCTGTTTTTGCAAACGATTTATTTTATCGGTCAATTCTTGAGACCGCTCTTCTGTGTTGTCCAAATCACGCAGACGTTTTGCAGCAGTGTCACGGAAAGCAAGCACATCTGCTACGGTAGGACCGTATTTTCGCTTGAGTTTAGCAATGGCATCCAGCCGCTCTTGATATTTGTCGAGCAATGCGGATGGATCTTCCTCCGGTTCTTCCGCAAGTGCGTTGATCGCTTCCGCAATATCGCATAATTCGCATGTGCATTGTCGCAACCGTTCCGCAAGCGATGCGGCATCCGGTAAGATTTGACCGATTTGTTCCATTGCGGCGGCGGATCGCCCGATTAAAGAAGCGGCACTTCCCTTTTCTCCGCCGTTGAGTGCACGATTGCAAAAAGAAACCTGTTTGCGGATACGTTCGATGTTTTGCAGACGCACACATTCACCCTCTAAAGTCTCTTCTTCCCCTATCGTCGGTGCAATCGAATTGATGTCGCGCAGTTGGTAAAGAAGCATTTCACGCATGCGTAATTTTTCTGCTTCTTCCTGTTGTATTGACGCCAGTTCTTTTTCTGTTGCGCGAAGTTCTTCGTATACGCTCTCATAGGATGCAAGCAAGGCGGTATGCTTTACATATGCGTCTAAATAGCCGATGTGGGTTTCTTGCGAAAGAAGGGATTGGCTGTCATTTTGTCCGTGAATGTTGATTAGGTATTTTCCCGCTTGTCGAAGCATACCCAATGTGACAGGTCTGCCATTTATGCGCGCCGTGCTTTTTCCGTCCGCATGCAATCTTTTTTCCATAAGGATGCATCCGTTATCCGCAGCAATTCCGATTTCTTGTAAACGGTCGGTTGCTTGTGCGGACAAATCGTCAAATACGGCACAGATAATGGCTTCTTTTTCCCCCGTTCGCAAAAGCTCGCGGGATGCACGTGTTCCGACAAGCAGATTGATGCTGTCAATAATAATGGATTTTCCGGCACCCGTTTCACCTGTCAAAACGGAAAAACCGGATTCAAAAGCCAGGTCAACGCATTTGATAACGGCGATGTTTTCAATGTGCAATCGACGAAGCATGATTATTGCCTCCCGATATTGTCGGATATTTGAATACAAAGACGTTCCGCATTGTGATGGTCGCGTACAATTACGATAATGGTATCATCACCGGCAACACATCCGAGAATGGCAGGTTCTTTTTTATTATCAATGCCGGCGGCAACGCCGGATGCCATGCCGGGAGTTGTTTTCATGACCACGATATTTTGAACATGATCGATCGATATAACTGCATCCATCAGTGAAAAACTAAATGCCGTAACAGTGTTGTCCATTCCTTCCGGCGGAACGGTATATCGGTAACTTCCGTCTTCGGTCAATATTTTACTCAGTTTTAATTCGCGAATATCGCGAGACACGGTTGCTTGCGTCACTTCGAATCCTGCATCGTGAAGATGTCCGATCAATTCGTCCTGTGTCTCTACGGCATACGCGGAAATGATATTCAGAATGCAGTCCTGTCTTTGCTTTTTCATGCCGCTATCTCCTTTTTCAGTAAGTATGTTCTTTCATTTTCGTGCGTAAAATTTGATAAAAACCGTTGTTTTTGATGCGAATCAAGTTTGTAACGAGTGGAGAACGTGTGATGCGAACGGTTTCGTTGCGAAATAGCTCGTAATTGGTTCGTCCGTCCACTGTTAAAAAGAGGTTTCGTTCGCGTTGACAGATGTTTTTAATTTGCAAGGATGCACTGTCCGGGAACAACAGCGGACGTGCTCCGAGCGAATAGGGACAAATCGGTGTAACACAAAAGCATCCGAGACGCGGATCTACGATGGCACCGCCGGCGGAAAGTGAGTATGCGGTGGATCCTGTAGGAGTGGCAATAATCAATCCGTCTGCGCGGTATCGTGTGACAGGCATGTTATTTTCCGACAGTTCAAGGTCGACAATGCGCGCCGTGGATCCGTTGGAAATGACGGCATCGTTGAGCGCATATGTACGCACCTTCGGTTTGCCGGATGCGGAATACTGCTCAACATGTAACATTGTACGCGTGTCAAGGGTATAATCCTCAGTAATCAGTCGAGGCAAAAGGTCCAATTCGTTTAGTTCCAATTCCGCCATATAACCGACGCGTCCGAGATTGATACCGAGAATCGGCGTTCCGCGTTGTGCCGCACGTCGTGCGGCTTCAAGAATAGTGCCGTCGCCGCCCAAAACAATAACCGCTTCCGCACAAGCATATATTTCGTCCATTTGCATATAGGAAAAGCGGATGCCGCTTTTACTCATTTTTGCTGTTCTATCTTTGCTGTTTGCGGAAATGAGCAGTTGACAGTCATATTCTGCGAGTTTTTGGGCAACT
>CAZMAZ010000001.1:16498-22571 GCA_964564255.1 uncultured Clostridium sp.
GTGTTGCCGTCTCCGCCTGCAATCGGAGATCGAATCAGACCACGCGGAAATAAATTTGCGCGAATGCCGGATTGTAAGACGCGATTTACGGCAATGGCACGATCTTTATCCTGCTTAACGATTCCCTTTTTCCCGACGGCATGTCGATCCAATTCAAATTGCGGCTTGATAAGTGAAATTAACCAACCGGTAGGCGTAAGCAATGCGGGTATAGCGGGTAAAATGTAGGTTTGAGAAATAAACGATACATCCATAACCGCGCAGTCGGCGGGAGACGAAAGCATATCGACGGTTAAATAGCGAGCATTGACGCCTTCCATGGAGTGAACACGCGAATCTGCTGCAATACGCGGATGGAGCTGACCGTGACCGCTGTCGATTGCAGTGACAAGAGTAGCACCGTGAGAAAGGAGACAATCGGTAAATCCACCGGTGGAGGCACCGATGTCGAGACATGACAGTCCCCGCGGAGAAAGAGCAAAGGCTGCAAGCGCGGCTTCAAGTTTGTAACCGCCTCGGCTGACATATTTTTCTCTTTCTGTGATTTGCACAGAATGCAAATGGGTTTCGTCGATTTCCTCAGCCGGTTTCTGCACGGTGTGCCGGTCAATCAAAACATATCCTTTGCGAATCAGAAGCGCGGCGGCAGTGCGGCTTTCCGCATAGCCGTTTTGGGATAGATAACTGTCGGCACGCATTTATGCTACGGACAGCCATTCGATTACGGGACGGAATACGGGAATCAAATATACGACAAAGGGGACACAAAGCCCGATTAAGGCGCCGTAAAGAACCTGTTTGGGTGTATGGCCGACACGTTCTTTAAGAGAGTAGCCATTTCCTTCGATGGAGTCGGATTCCGAAACCATACGATTGATAATTTTAGCTTGCTCACCCATTTCACGCCGAACACCGGTTGCATCACGAATCACAATCATGGAAAGAACGCCGGCAATTGCTACATAGGTAGAAGCGGGACCGTGTTTGATACAACATGCTATCAAAAGGGAGATACTGGCGGCTGTATGAGAGCTTGGCATTCCGCCGGATCCGAACAAGAGTGAATTGAGCGAAAACTTTTGTACTTTGAATGCACCGGTTACAACCTTTAAAAGTTGTGCTATCAACCAGGCAAAAACCGAACTCATTAAAACATAGTTCGTGAAAAAATCTTTTAGAAAAAGCGTAAAATTCATATGGTATCTCCTGCTATTCTTTTAATTTTTCTGTTTTTCGATGCCTATCAGTAATTCCGATGTAACAGCCAATGAGTCAGAGTGACCAAAGGCTGTGATGACTCTTTTGGAACTTTGATGTGCGCAAGCTCGGACAAAGCCTTTTCTGTTAATATCTTTGCATGCTGTCGCGCCTCTTCGATTGTATGAAAAGAAAGATATAGATTTTCCTTTTTTTCTCCGATGTCCAACAGATCGTCGATGATCTGAAAAGCAAGTCCCAAGGCATCGGCAAAGGATAATAATGCTTCCATGTGAGGGTGATCGTCCGACAAATTTGCGGCAATTGCGCCAAGGGATACCGAAGCGCGAATTAATCCGACTGTTTTGTTTTGATACATTTCGAGAACGGCTTTTTCGGATAATTTGTTTGTATCCGCGAAAAGATCTGCCGTTTGTCCTGCGATCATTCCATGAGACCCTGCCGCCTGTGACAGAATTGAAACTGCGCGTAAGTTTTGTGCATTGGAGCACAAAGTTGAAGTTGCCGCTATGCTGAAAGCATCGGTTAGCAGTCCATCTCCTGCCAATACTGCGGTCGCTTCGCCGAACATGCGATGATTGGTGGGTTTTCCGCGTCGATAATCGTCATTGTCCATACAGGGTAAATCGTCATGAATCAAAGAGTAAGTGTGAATCATTTCAACCGCGGCGGCATAATCAAGCGCAATGGTGGGAGAACTTCCTAACATTTCGCAAACTGTCAGAACCAATAAAGGGCGAATTCGTTTTCCGTTGCCAAAAAGACTGTACCGCTCACTTTGAAAAAGTTGTGCCGTTTGCGGCGAATCGGATTGAGATGCAAAGAGGTCGTGCAAGCGCGCTTCAATCATGACTTTGTACGATGCAAGCAGTTGATTTCCGTTTGATGCCTCCGTTTCATTGATTGGGTGCGTCATTTTTGACCTCCCCGTTTTCTTCGCAAAAATTTTGCAAAGTTAATCCTCCGTCCTTCCCTCTTTGCAGAATTTGAATCTTTCTTTCTGCCGCATCCAATGTATTTGTGCAGTATTTGAGCAAAGAAACGCCTTCTTCGTACAATGTCATGGCAAGATCAAGTCCGGTCTCTCCGTTTTCAAGCAGGAATACGATTTCTTCTATTCGGGTCATAGCATCTTCAAATGTCGGCATCGGTTCTCTTTTTGATCCCTTGTTGCGTGTACTCCTGCCGATTGTTTTTTGATCCATCTTGGAATCCGTGGCGATTTCTGTATTGTTATCAGCGATTTCGACTTGATTATTATTCTTTTTTGTCGGCACGGCTGTAATCCTCCGTTTCATTGATTTTCGTGACTGTTGCACATATAGAGCCTTTTTGTAATCGGATATGCAGGTCGGTTCCGACTGTTACATTACTTGCATCGGTCAGTACACCACCGCCGTTTATTTCGGTTACGCTATAGCCTCTTGCCAAAACGCGCAAGGGATTCAACGCATCCATCTTGCCACATAGTGTGCGCAAAGCAGAACACTTTTGCTCGTACAGGCGGCAAGCGGCAAAATCCAACCGCTCCTCCGCCCGCATAGTTTCCATGCGGCGCAATTGCAAAAGGCGCATCGGAGATGAAAGAATTCCCGTTTCACTCCATGAGCGAAGCCGTTTGCGTTTTTCGTTTATTTTTTTCTGCAATTCAAGTTGCATATCGTTATCTGCATTTCGAAGAAATTGACGCAGTTGCCGTATTTCGGGAACTGCCATTTCAGCGGCGGCTGACGGCGTCGGTGCGCGCAGGTCGGCAACAAGATCGCAGATAGTAATATCCGTTTCATGTCCTACCGCAGAAATAACCGGAATAGCAGATGCGGCAATCGTCATTGCAAGTTCTTCATCATTGAAGGCGAATAAATCTTCAAAGGATCCGCCTCCGCGTCCGATGATAATCAAATCGACGGGATGGTGTCGATTGAAATATAAGAGTCCCGATCGCAAAGATGCGGGTGCGTCTGTTCCTTGCACCAATGCGGGAAACAGAAGAATATTACAAATGGGATAGCGCCTTCCCGTAATTTCCAAAATATCTCGGATGGCGGCGCCTGTCGGTGAGGTAATAACGCCGATTTCTTTCGGGAAACGAGGCAAATTTTTTTTGCGTGCTGTATCGAAAAGCCCCATAGCCGCAAGTTTTTGCTTTCGCTGTTCGAATGCAATATACAAAGCACCGATGCCGTCGGGTTCCATGCGATCCACATACAGCTGATACTGTCCGTCTCGCGGATACAGGGAGACATTTCCGTGCACAAGCACGCGCATGCCATCTGTCGGCTTGAAACGCAATGTCGAAGCGTGAGAACGGAACATCACACTTCGCAAAAGTCCGTCTTGGTCTTTGAGAGAAAAATAGAGATGCCCGCTTTTGTAATGGTCGGTGAAATTGGAGATTTCACCTGTTACCCAAAGATCGGAAAGCGTCCGATTTCCGTCGAGAATCATTTTAACATACTGATTGACTTGCGATACGGTAAATGCATGAATGTCGGCGTTCAAGTCGCGGTCCTCCCTCGTTTAATCAATTTTGTCGATTATATGCATCTCTGCAAAGAAGCGCAATTCCTGCCGCGTTGTCGGCGGCAAATGCGGGATCGGCGAAGCATGCATCAAAATCGCGCGCAAAAAGCGAACGAATACGCATGTTGCTCATAACGCCGCCTGCGTATAAGATCGGCATTTCTCCGCATGCGGCAATTGCTTGCTCGCTCATAACGTGCAGAGTTTGTCCGATAAAATCCAAGGTATATGCGGCAACCAGTGCACGGTCATGCGTGTCGTTCCAGAGTTTTTCTGCTAAATTTTCCAATCCGGACAAATTGCAACAACAACTATCGACGTGAATATGCGGTTTCGGGGGAGTCACAGTGCATGTATTTGCTATTTCTTCCAAGGCTTTTCCGCAGGGAAAAGACAGCCCCATACGAACACCGATACGATCGATTGCTTGTCCCGCATTAATATCTGCTGTTTCTCCGATGCGCTTAACGGAAAAACCGTCTGCATTCGGAAGAACCGATAAAACCTCGGTTGTGCCGCCCGAAACATGAAATGCCAAAAAGGGTCTGTCGAGAAGTTCCGTTTCTCTGCCGCTTGCGTATACGGCGGCGCGAATGTGTCCGCTTTGATGCGAAAAGCAGAAGGGACGACTTCCGAGAGCAGCAGCATAGGCGGTCGCGGCGGATTTTCCGGCAAGGAAGCAAGGCATGTAGGAATCGGGCAGATCACGCGGCGCTGTTGAGACGCCGACTGCAACAATGTTTTTTTGTTCTGTAAACCGCTGTACTTTCTCGCACAATTCTGGCAGATTTTTGGTGTGTGCAAAAACGGCATCGGATTGGCGCAATCCGCGTTCGCCTTCTCGAACGGGCAAGGGAGACTTCAAATTGGCAATGACGGTTCCCTTTCTGTCACAGACGGCAATCGATGTGGTGTAGTTGCTTGTATCAAAACCGACAAAGCAAATATCTTGGTTACTCATTTTTTGTGTTTTTGCTCAATTCATTTTTTACGCTGTTGAGAATGCCGTTGATAAACGGGCGAGCTTTATCTTCTGCGTAGGATTTTGAAAGTTCTACCGCTTCATTGATTGCTACGCTGTCGGGAACATCCGATACATATTGCATTTCATAAATGCAGAGGCGTAAAATAGAGCGGGAAACACGTGACATGCGAGACGGCTTCCACCCGTTGGAAAAGCGTTCAATCAGTGCGTCCAATTCCGCTTGTTTCTCACAGACGCCGAAATAGACACGCCGAATATAATCAATTTCGTCTCCCGATGCCTCTTCCATTGCAATGTCAAAAATCTCCTCCGGTGTTTCATCTGTTCTGAATTCACGTTCAAACAGCAGTTCAAATACATGTCTGCGTGCTTCAATTCTTTTTTCCTGTGCCATACGGTCTATCCTTTCGGTCTTTTGAAAGTCGGTATTATATCGCAATAACGCATAATATCCATCTTAAACATTATACCTTATTTTTCTCTGTTTGTCAATAGAAAAATGAATATATTCAGAATTTTATGCATTTTTGTTGTTTGAAAAGGGTTGTATTTTGTTTCGTTCGGGTATATGGAACAGTTTGAGAATAGGATTTGCAAATTTTTTTATATTTTCGCAAAAAAGCTCTTGCATTCCGGGGCAAAATAGATTAAAATAGAATAGGTGTGAGATAATTGCAACAACAAGGAAAGGGTATTTTTTCCATTATGAAAGATGTAAAGAGTTCGAAGGTTCAAAACACGGCGATTTCAGCCGGTACAACAAAAGGGCAAACGATTTGGCAGGTTATTCGACGGATTACGGTGCGCGCCTGCGTTCTGTATACGTTTTTTTCCCTGGTGATTTTTCTTGCCGTTTTGATTTTAACGGGACAAACCGATCAAAGCACAGGTTATATCAGCTCGGTTCGGTTTTATTTGACACTTCTTCCCTATTGTATTTGTCTTGCATTGGGACATACTGTGCTGGATACGCATTTGCATGCTTTTTTTCGATATGTATTGCACTTGATTTTGACAGTCGGCGGTTTTTATCTTTTGATTCTGCTTCCCTACCGACTCAGTCCTTCCGGAACCTCAGTTACACTCCTGATGGTGCTTTTCTTACTTTTTTACGGCATTTTGATGGGAATTCGTGCGATCTTTCGTTCGCGGAAACGCAAACTTGCTGACAGTGAGAAGGAATATACCGCTGTATTCGGCGGTACACAGAAAAAATCGTGAAAGGAATTTTAACCATGCCAAGTAAAACATTAACGACAAAGATTACCGTAATTGCCATTGCCATTGCTGTTCTTTCCGCTTTGCTTTCGCTGATTCTTGTTTTCTTTGTTCGTCCTCCCGAACCCG
>CAZMAZ010000001.1:22671-43039 GCA_964564255.1 uncultured Clostridium sp.
ACAAATGAAGAGATGACGATTGCACAGGCGGTTGAAAAGAAAAAACCGACGCGTATGGTGATTACCTTGGGGATTGATTACGGAGTACGATGGCTGAGCGAAGAAGAATTTTTCACCTACTACGGTAGATTGGTGGAATCCATTCAGAATGCTTCTCCGAATACGACAATTATTTTGCAATCCATTTTTCCTGTCAGTAAAGAATACGAAGAGGATTATCCGATGTTAACCAATACCGCAATTGATAATGCAAATCGTATTGTACAGCGGGTAGCTGCCGCGTATGGAATTCATTATCTGGATACCGCATCGATTCTCAAAGGAAGCGATAATGCCATGCTCCCCGAATATAATATGGGAGATGGTTTGCATTATACAGCCGCGGCTTATAGAGAAATTTTGCAATATATTCGCACTCATGCGTACGGAAATTGAAGTTAAAAATTGCATATTTAAAATAGAAAAACGGAGGGTTGTAAGATGAAAAAACATTCGAAAACAGAAATCAAGGCAAGAAAAAAAGTTGCATATCGGCACGGATTTTGTGCCCGGACGGCACTATGTTTGATGGTCTTTTTACTTGTTTTTGCGGTTTCCTGCGGAGGTGCACCGAAATATCGGGACGATTTGATGGTGTCGCAATTGGCAGAGACGGTGATTGCTAATGCAAGCGGGGGAAAGGATTTGGTAAAGGATAATGAGTTTGCAACCGATAATTTGCGTACCGTTACCGATATGTGTTCGGAATTTGCCTTCTACTATAATCCTTCTGCATCCAATTTAGACCGATTCGGGATTTTTCATATTGCTTCGGAAAAAGAGGTTGAAAACGCAAAACAGGCGATTTTGGAGTACAGTCAAACAGAGGTGACGGCGTTGCGCGAAATTGCAGATCGTTATACACCCGAGGAATCCGAAAAGTTGGATCATGCCAATATTTTGGTCTGCGGTAAGTATATTTTGTTTTCTATTTTCTCATCGGAAGATTCCACTGCAGTGACTGCTGCATTTTATGCGCGGACAACATCGGAAGAACCGTAAAAATGTCATGATGTAAAAGCAAGCAGGGGTTGACCGAAAAACGGTCAACCCCTGCTTATTTAATATGATTTTGCGATACCGATTTGAAGAAACAAATCAGTTGCCGCCTGCGAGCTTAGCAATTTCGGAAGCAAAATCTTCTTCCTTCTTCTGGATGCCTTCGCCCTTTTCAAAGCGCCAAAATGCTTTAACGGAAATCTTGCCGCCCAGTTCTTTAGCGGTTTGTGCAATATACTTGCCGACAGTCAGGTCTTCATCTTTGACATAAGTCATGTCAACCAGACAGTTGTTGTCGTAGAACTTGGAAATGCGTCCGAGCACCATCTTCTCTTTGATGGATTCCGGCTTGCTTGCCATAGCGGGATCGTTGGAGATTTGCGCCAAGAGAATCTGTTTTTCGGATTCCAATACATCTGCGGGAACCTGTGTTCTGTCCAGGTAAGGTGTCGGATAGGCACCGATCTGCAGTGCAACATTCTTTGCAAATTCGGCAAAACCGGGCTTATCGGCAACATCGGTGTCAAAGAGAGCGACAACACCGATAGAACCAAGACCGTGAATATATGTGCTGCAAACACCGTCCGCAACAATGAAGCGACGAATGCTGAGCTTTTCACCGATAACGAAAATCTGCTCTTTGAGTTTTTCCTCAACGGTCATAGAGCCGTCAAAGTATTTGGATGCCATCAGTTCTTCAACTGTTGTCGGTTTATTGGCAACAATTGTTTTAAGCAGGTCTTTTACAAATGCCTGGAAGGTTGCATTCTTTGCAACAAAGTCGGTTTCGGAATTGACCTCAATCATTGCGGTGGTGCTACCCTCGGTGTAAATATCTACGATACCGTCGGCGGCAATGCGGTTTGCAATCTTGGATTCTGCTTTCAGTGCGCCCTTTTCGCGGAGCAGCTTAATTGCGGCATCCATATCGCCGTTTGCCTCTACAAGCGCTTTTTTGCACTCCATCATGCCGATACCGGTTTTTGCGCGGAGTGCTGCGACGTCCTTTGCTGAAATATTAGCCATTTTTTATACCTCTCGATTTTTAATTACTCAGCGTCTTCTGCCTCTGCGGTTGCCTTTTCTGCTTCCACATCTGCGGCAGGCGTGATTTGTTCGCCCTGCTTACCTTCGATTACGGCATCTGCAATGACCGAAGAAATCAGTTTGATGGCGCGAATTGCGTCGTCGTTGCCGGGAATGACGTAGTCGGCATCATCGGGATCACAGTTGGTATCCACAATAGCGATAACCGGGATGCCCAATTTTTTGGCTTCCAGAACGGCAATGTGTTCCTTCTTGGGGTCAACAATGAAAACGGCATCGGGGAGCTTTTCCATGGTCTTGATACCGCCGTAGCTTCTTTCAAGATCAAAGATTTCTTTCTGCTTTGCGGCAACTTCCTTTTTGGGAAGCAGGTCAAAGGTACCGTCCTCCTGCATTTTGTTGAGACTGTTCAGACGGGCGATGGACTTTTTGATGGTCTTGAAGTTTGTCATCATGCCGCCCGGCCATCTTTCGTTTACATAGAACATGCCGCATCTTTGCGCTTCTTCCTTAATGGCGTCGGCAGCTTGCTTCTTTGTTCCGACGAACAGGATGGTGCCGCCGTTTTCGGAAAGCTCACGAACGAACATGTAGGCTTCCTCAAACTTCTTGACAGTCTTCTGGAGATCGATGATATAGATCCCGTTTCTTTCCGTGAAGATGTATTCCTGCATTTTGGGGTTCCATCTTCTCGTGTGGTGTCCGAAATGAACACCTGCTTCAAGCAACTGCTTGATGGTAATGACAGACATTTTTATGTCCTCCTTCGGTTATTTCCTCCACAAAACGACAAATCGCAAATACCGAAAACCGTGCCTTCTTGCAGAAACCGTTTTTGGGATCCTGAAAGAGGCGTTTCGGAACACCGTGCGAGGCTCCGTTTTGTGTGAGTGATCGTGGTTGGCCGTCTCCGACACAACGCGAATTATCATACCATAAAATAACTCATATTGCAAGAGCTACTATGAATAATTCACAAAATATTTACATTTTCGACTATCTGCGCTTGCATCTGCATCTGCAACCGTTTAATTCCTCGCGGCTCATTTCCACCAAAATGGCATCTTCCCCGATGCATTTGATGTTACACCACGGAATTACAATATCCTCTTTTCGTTTGAAACAGTCAAAAAAGCCGCTTGTTGTGGGAATTACCAATGCTGTGATTCTGCAACTGTCCGCATCAAAACGAAAATCGCACGGATAACCGAGCTTTTCTCCGCCGCACAGATTGATAACTTCCATTTCACGAAGCATGGAGGTTGACAGCTCCATCATATCCATTGTCACCGCCTTTCCAACAAATGGGGTTACAGTTACAGTATATGCGAAATTCGTTTTTCGATGCTTGCGGTCTTTTAAGCGGTTTTATTTGTCGCAAACTCGACAACAAGACAGGAAAGCAGATACAGAACCGGTCCTATCGGCAGAAGAGCGAGCAGGATGGGATGCGGAAGCGCACAGCCGAATGCCGATCCGATTGTCGGGATGAAAAAGATTGCGGGGATGACCAAAACGGCAACACCGATAAAAATACGGTAGACCGACCCCAAACGCGTTTTGCTTTCCCTGTCATTGACCTTTCTTGCAAGCAAGATCTTGGACAGAATGCAGATTTGCAACAAAAGCAAGGAAGCAAACAGAAAACCGCAAAGTCCCGTTGTTGCATCATGCAGTCGGTATTTTCCGATCAAGGTACAAATCATTACCCCGGCAGAAGCGATTAAACAGCAAATCAGGTGTTTTTTTGTATAATGTAACGGACGAGACAGAAGTGTGGGAATGCCCTTTTGCTTTTCCAAAACGGCGAGAGGCGGTTTGGAAAAGGCAAATACCAAAACCGCAAGAAAGTCGAGAATCAATCCGCTGTAAAGTAAAGAGGGTGCGGAAAGTCCCCCGATGCCGAAAGGAATAGGACACAAGGTCATAAACAGTCGCAAAAGCTGAGAGGCAACGAGAAAAGAAAGGAGATCGGAGAGATTACGGTAAAATGCGCGTGCATAATACAATGCTACACGAATTCCGCGCAAGCCACCGCTGTTTCCCTGAAAACGATTGATCAACAGATCGGCACTGCGGCGAGTAATTTGCGAAGCACGTCGGCTGTCTTCTCTGCCGTCAGGCGGCATCTTTTCCCATACCGCATCCGAAACACGTTCCGAATGGTAGCGTATGGAATCCAGAGTAATTTCAATTCGACATTCCGCAAGAATGGAATTATTGCGATTGTCGACACCGACGGCACCGATGACCTTTCCGTTTTGCTGTAAAGCACTTGCCAAATTTGCGACTTCCTCGCGTGAAAATCCGAGATAGGCACGGTATTGACCGTAAAGGGCGGACAGAGGACGGATTCCGTCCGAAACGCATATTTCATCCAAAGATTTGCAAATACCGCTTTGCAGTAGCTGCGATTGTGTTTCCGGAGACGGAGAAGCCGAAAAATCCGCGAAAACAGTAGTTTGAATCGCCAAGCGCGAAAATTCATCCGCATAACGAGCAGCCTCCGTGTCGGTTCTCTTTGCCATGAAAACCGCTCCTTCGAAAACAACATGTGTACCGTCTCCGGAAGCGTATATAAGGACAACTTCTCCTTCCGAAATGGCATTTCGGTAACGAATACGTAAATCCGCGCGTTCTTTATCGGTCATTGGAGCGGTTCCCTTCGCAGTACGAAAGGTATCGCAAAATCCGACAAGCCCAATATCTGTGGACATATAGGTATAAAGTGTTTTACGTTCGGTTGTAACGGCTACGCCGTTTGCATTGATACGGTCATAAAAAATCCGTCGCAGATGGCGCGTTTTAACGCGTAGTTCTTCCTTATCTGTTCCGACGGCATCTGTCAATGTTCGAAGTGCCGGATCATATTGATGCAAATATTCGCATTCTTCACCGTTTGCGAGTGCCGTATGCTGTCCATAGCTGTACAAATAAATATGTTCGCAGAGGGCTCGAATTTCCGGACAGGAACAATTGTCTGCGGGAATGCATTTTTCCGCCGTGTACAGACGCAAAACATGGTAACATCCGTCATTGAGTGCGCAGGTACCGAGTAACCATAAATCGGTCATTGTGCTCATCAAATCCGGAATTAAGGTGTTTTTGACAACAGCGGTCTCTTTTCTTTTGCCAAGCGAAATTTCGGCAACACCGACCGCGGCAATAATTCTGCCCGCGGCAAGCATATTTTCGCTCATGGTCGCCGCAAACAGAGAAAGTGCCATCAGAAAGACCGCAGATATATTTTCTTGCGGGAGACAGAAAATGCCGAGCAATGTGATCGGAACAATTAAAAAAGCGGTAATATAGCCGTATCTTGTGCAATATTGTTTCAGCAAGCGCAGACCGATCGGGTCATTTTGCCCTGTTGCGGGCGCGATTCCGCCTGTCATTGCGCCGAGATAGGTAGAACCGCCGACCGCACAGGCGAGAGCGCGTGCTTTTCCTGCGCGAACCGCAGAACCTCCATAGACCATATTTTGAAAATCGGGTGCATGGACGGCATCTTCTTCGGAATATACCGCCGAGGCATCCTTCTCCGAAAGGTGACTTTCCATTTTACCGTCTTGTTGTTTTTTGAATTCTACCACTCGGAGGCGGTCCGAGTGCAAAAGACGTGCGTCGCAAGGGACAATATCGCCGTCTTCCAACAGCAAAAGGTCACCGGGAACAATATTTCGTGATTCGGTTGTTAACAGCATGCCTTCACGGATGACTTTACAAAGCGGGTTGGAATACAGTTGCGTGGATTCACGAATGCGTTGTGCCTTGAGGTAAGACAGTCCGGAAATAAAACAGTTTACGAAAAGGACAAAGAAAACAGCAATGTTGGAGCCGACATTGTCACCGAAAAAGAGGGTCAGCGCAGAAACCGAAAAAAGCAGAATCAAAAGCGGGTCACGAAATACCTGTAAGAGGCATTTCCATGCGGGCATGCGAGGGGTAATAAACAGTGCTTTTGCCGATTCCGCCTGCACGCTGTCACCGTGTTTTGCAGCGTTGCGGATGGCGGAACGACGGGCACGTGCTTCCCTTTTCGTGAGACCGGAGGAAACATCGGTACCGAGGATTTCGGGCAGCTCGGAAAGCGGGATATGCTGCCAATTTTCTATGTGTTTTTGATTTTGCATGTTACATACAGTGAATTTGCAGAGAGCCGTCGGTCAGTGTAATTTTGGCAACACTGTAGTTCTTGTCGTAATCGGCAATCAGCAGAGCGGCTAATTTATCTTCGATTTCCTTTTGGATGAAGCGCCGCATATTGCGGGCACCGAAGCGGTGAGAATAGGATTTATCCGCTACATATGCGGCAACACCGTCTCCGATGAGAAGTTTTATCTCTTTCTCTGCCAATACTTCGCAAAGTTGTGACAGCATGATTTCGGCAATCTGCGTAAAGTCGTCTCGATTTAGAGAACGGAAGGTAATGACCTCGTCCACACGGTTGATAAATTCCGGACGCAAGAAAGCGGAAAGCGCCCGCTGTGTTTTTTCTTCGGATGCCTCCTGTTCGGTCGCATGGAATCCTGCCGTGGCGGAGGTCTGATCGGAGCCTGCGTTGGTGGTCATAACAATTAAAGTATTTTCAAAGTTGACGGTTTTTCCCTGTGCGTCTGTGACACGACCGTCATCCAAAATTTGCAGGAGAATGTTCAGAACATCCGGGTGCGCTTTTTCAATCTCGTCAAACAGGATAATAGAGTAAGGTTTTCGCCGTATTTTTTCCGTTAACTGCCCCGCATCGTCATAACCGACATATCCGGGAGGAGATCCAATCAGACGGGAAACCGAGTGCTTTTCCATAAATTCGGACATGTCAAGTCGAATCAAGGTTTCGGGAGAATGGAACAGTTCGTCGGCAAGTCTTTTGACCAATTCGGTCTTGCCGACTCCGGTCGGTCCGGCAAAAATGAAGGAAACCGGCTTTTTCTTATAAGAAATACCTGCGCGATTGCGTTTGATTGCGCGCGCAACGGCATTTACCGCAGTGTCCTGACCGACAATGTGTTTATGCAACTGCTCCTCCAGTTTATCGATTTGCGCAAATTCGTTTTCGTCAATGCTTGTGGCGGGAATTCCCGTCCAAATTTCGACAACGGATGCCAGGTCGCCTGTTGTCATGGTGACGGCGTCACATGCCGCGGTCGTCGCATCCAGCTGTTCGGAAAGTTTGATTTCCTGCGCACGAATTTCGGCAATCTTTTCATAAGCGACGGCTTGTGCCTTTTCCTCCGACGGAATATTGTTTTCCAAATTCTCGCGTTCGTCCTTGAGTCTGAGCAATTGGTCATGCAGTTCGTACGAAAGATTCAACGCGGCGCTGGACAAAGAGACTTCTGCCGCCGCCTCATCTAAAAGGTCAATTGCTTTATCGGGCAGATAACGGTCTGTGATATACCGTTCGGAAAGGATTGCCGCACGGCGCAAAATGTCGTCCGGAATGTGGATTTTATGATATTCTTCATAGTAATGCTTGATGCCGCGCAACATTTCCACGGTATCCTCTATTGAAGGTTCGTTTACCGTAATCGGTTGAAAACGACGCTCCAAGGCACTGTCCTTTTCAATATATTTGCGGTATTCGTTCAAGGTGGTAGCACCGATGATTTGTACCTCTCCGCGAGAAAGCGCGGGCTTGAGAATATTGGCGGCATTGACACTTCCCTCTGCTTCGCCCGTTCCGACAATATTGTGTACTTCGTCAATGACAAGGATTACATTTCCCGCTTCCTTGACGTCGTTTAACAGACCGATCATACGGGATTCAAACTGTCCGCGGAATTGGGTTCCTGCTACCAGGGCGGTCATATCCACCAAATATATTTGCTTGCCGCGCAGTTTATACGGGACATCTCCGGCGGCGGTTTTGATGGCAAGTGCTTCTGCAATGGCTGTTTTACCGACACCCGGTTCTCCGATCAGACAGGGATTGTTTTTTTGCCGACGGCATAAAATTTGAATCATGCGTGCAAGCTCACGTTGTCTGCCGACAATTTGATCCAATTTTCCCTGTTCGGCATAGGCTGTCAAATTACGGCAATAGGTATCCAAAACCTTGAATTGTTTCTTTTTGGGGGCGGGTTTCTTTTCCGCGGCTGCGTTTTTTTGATGCTTGACCGGAGGTTGTCTGTTTTGCTTTTCACTGCTCGGAACGGGAGCTGTCGTTTCTCCGTCCTCTCCTCCTTGCAACATGGAAATTTCTCGCATAAGTGCGGGAAAATCAATGGCAGGGGCACCGCCATCCTCGGTATCGTCAATGTCCGACGGGGTTTGTGTATTCAGATATTCTCCGAGTTCGTCTTCCATGGAGGAAAGCTGTTCCGGAGTAATACCGAATTTGCCGTAAACCTCTCCGAGCATACTATCCATGGGTGCTCCCATTTCCTTTGCGCATTTGACGCATAAACCACGGCTGATATGCTTGCCGTCTTCGATTTTGGTTACAAATACAACTGCCAGTCTTTTATGACAGTTGGAACACATCATTTGATTCACGTTTGCATTCACTCCTTTATTTTAACATAGGTTCCTTGGATAGAGGAGCAAAGTAGTATCTCCTCTTTGCTTACAATTAAAAGCTTTTTTTCTTCGGTTTGGCACTCTGTCAGACTTTTTTTGCCTGTCAAAAGGGTAATTCGCTCAATTCCTTCCGATTTTTGCAAAAACAAATAGCCGTCACATAAGCCAATGTCGGAAATTTTTTCGGTTGTTTTTTCTTTATAACGGGTACCGCCTCCCTTTTCCATTGCGATGATTTCCAAATTTGCTTTTTGGTCTTCCAAAAGCAATGCAAAATCACTGCCACTGACGGCAAATTGCGCGATAGACCGTTCTCCGTACTCGAAGCTGAGAAATTCTTGTCCGTTGTTGTTGAAAATATAGCACGCATTATCACAAATGACCAGGAGACGCTCTTCCGCAAGATAGGCAAGATACAGAGGCAATGTGTCATCCAGTGTCCATGTTTTCACATTTTCTTGCGCACTTCCCGGTACAAAGGTCATAATTTCGGTTGAAAATGCACCACCAACCGCTTGTACGGTTGCAAGAGCACCGTGCACTGCCGATTCACTGAGTGCCGCCGAAACCACATAGCCGTTTTTGCTGACGGTATTGATCAAAGAGAAACCGGAACTGTAAACTTCAACCACCGAGGTATATGTTGCATCGGAGGTAACGGTCAGAAAAACGCCGGCGTCGCTGATTGCGGCATAGTTGACCGGATACTCATATGTTTTCCGAAAAATGCGCGCAAATGAATTGTAAAGAGATACATTTTTTCCGCCCAAATCATATGTGAGCACATATTTTCCTGAAGAACGGATGACAGGGGTTGAATATTCGGTTGTGGTGTTGAGCGTTTGTCGTCCTGTCGCGGTATAAAGGCAAAGCTCTTTTTCTCCGATAACGGCAAGTCCTTTTTTGTATACGGCAAAATCCATGCTGTCGGAACGTGGATACTGAAATTCGTTGCCGTCGGCTCCCGCAAGCTCGCTTGCTGCGTTTATATCCTTAAACAAATAATATAAATTGTCGGCTGTAATCATTTTTCGGTTTAGAAAAACGGCTGCAAACAGAAAGAACGGTATAATCATGAGAAGGATAATACTCAGGGTATTGAACCGCTCGGAAAGTGCCAAATAGTATGGATTGATCGGTTCTTCGGTCATGAGCGGATTTGCGTTTTCACGGCGTTTTTTGCGAGCAACCGAAAAAGGATTTCGAAAACGCTTCTTTTGCAATGAGAATTCCCCCTTTTTTTATTATGGCATTTTTGATGATTCCGAAAACGGGTCATACGGATATATGACATGCGAAAGATACAATCCGCACGCCGGAGCGGTCATTCCCGCATTTTGACGGTCACGTGATGCAAGAATGTCTTTAATTTCCCAAGGCTCGTATTTTCCCGTTCCGATTTCCGCAAGCGTTCCTGCCATGATACGTACCATGTTGTAAAGGAAGCCGTCCGCAGAGACGCGAAAGAGCAGCAAGTGATCTTCTTCTTTTGTAACGCTTGCATGAAACACGGTACGTTCTGTATTTTGCACATGTGATCCCGCCGCCATAAAGGCAGAAAAATCGTGTTTTCCGCAAAAATGCAGAGCGGCACTTTGCATGCGCGCAAGTGCTTGTGCATCACCGACAGTCGGAAGATGCCATGCACGGTTGTTTTCGAAGGGATTGCGAACCGAGCGTGTATAAAAGCGATACCGATATTCTTTGCCGACAACATCATACCGTGCATGAAAAGCGGCAGGAACAAAGGCGGCGTTGCAAACCGAAAGATCACACGGAAGATGTGCGGAAAATGCAAGCGGAATACGGGATGCCGGCAGTGCGGTTGGCAAAATGTCGGTTCCCTTTTTTGCAACGGTTGCGCAAAACATATCGGCATGAACACCGCTGTCGGTACGACTGCATCCGACAATGTCGCAGTCAAAACCGAACAATTCCTTTGCGGCGCGGTTGAGTTCGGCTTGTACGGTTCGTTTATTGGTTTGCACTTGATAACCGCAAAAATCGGTCCCTATATAGGAAATGTGCAACAATAGTTTCATTGGCTCGACGGTATTTGTTTGTATTTGCATTTGTTTCATATGTTTGATTTTTTTGATTGGTTTATTTCATCAAATAGCCGATATGTCCGAGATAGAGGTTAGAAAGCACCAATCCGACACCGAAAACGATAATCAGAGTCAATGCCAAATAATCGGCAAGGCGGAATTTGAGAACGCGAAGACGGGTTCTGCCTTTTCCGTCACGGTAGCAACGGCAGATCATGGCAACGGCAAGATCGTATGCGCGGCGAAACTGCGATGCAAACAGCGGAATAATGACAGGGATTAGGGCTTTTGTCCGTTTGATCAGCCCGCCGTTTTCATAATCTGCGCCCCGCGATTTTTGTGCTGCCATGATTACCTGCGTTTCTTCGATGATAGAGGGGATAAAACGCAAGGCAATACTCAAAATCATTGCAAAGGTGTGTACGGGGACGTGGAAGATGCGTAAAAAGGAGAAAAGCTGTTCAATGGCATCGGTTAAGGCGATGGGGGTTGTGGTATAGGTCATGAACAAACCGGTACCGACAATCATACATACGATGCGTATCACGGTGTAAGCCGCACGCCAAAGTCCTTCTTCGTAAACATGCAGGGCATGATTGCCGATCGGAATAGAAAACAAAAGATTGGTTCCGCGATAACCGAACACATTGAAAAGCGCTACGACAAGCATGATAATGAGTACGGTTTTGATACTTCCGAATACAATACGAAACGGGATTCGGGAAAGCAGGACCAAAAGCAGAGTGGACAGGAGCAATAAGCAAAAGCTGACCGTTCCCGATGCTAAAAACGCACAGACCAGATAAAGAATGGCAAGCAGAAACTTGGTGCGCGGATCCAGCCGATGCAGGATAGAGTTACCGGGATAGTATTGACCGAAAGCAATGGTTTTCAAGATTTCATCGCCCCCGATCCTTTTGCAAATGCGTGCAAAGCGCGTTCTGCGTCTTCTACCGTGCGAATGTTTGTCGGTACCGAAAATCCCATATCGGCAAGACGCAACATAAGCTCTGTAATCTGCGGAACCGCCAAACCTGCCCGAGTCAATTCCTCCCTGCGAGAAAAAATTTCCTCTTTGGGTCCTTGCATGAGACAGGTTCCGCGATACATGACAATGACATCGTCGCAAAAGCGCGCAATATCTTCCATACTGTGGCTGACGATTACAACCGAGGATTCGGTCGCTTCGGCGTATTCCCGAATGCCGCCGAAAATGGTATTTCGACCCGCCGGATCCAATCCTGCCGCCGGTTCATCCAGTACAAGCACTTCGGGACGCATTGCCATAATCCCCGCAATCGCGGCGCGGCGCTTTTGTCCGCCCGAAAGTTCGAACGGAGATTTTGCAAGAGAAGCGGCATCCAAGCCGACAAAGGAGGCGGCTTCCGAGACACGTTGCCGAATTTCTGCCTCGGGCAGCTTCATATTCTTGGGCCCGTAGGCAATATCCTTTGCGACAGTTTCTTCAAAGAGCTGGTATTCCGGATATTGCATGACCAGTCCGACGCGAAAGCGGATTTTGCTGATTTCTTTCGGTTTGTCCCAAATATTCACACCATCCAGCAAAACCAGACCTTCGCTCGGCTTTTCCAAACCGTTGAACAATTGGACCAGTGTTGACTTTCCGGATCCCGTGTGTCCGATGATACCCGTGATACGGTTTCTTTGAATGGCGATGTTGATATGATTCAAAGCGAGTATTTCATAAGGCGTTCCTTTACCGTATGTAAAAGAAACGTCTTTCAATTCAAGTACGGGCATTCCCTCGGTTACCGATCCTTCCCTGTTTTCTTATCTTTCAGCGCGCGTGCAATGGCGGTGGCGCAGTTTTCCGTATTGGTCAAGCATCCGTCAATGCGCCAACCGCTTTGGCGTAAGCGCTCGCAAAGAGCGGTACATTGCGGAACCTCCAGTCCTATGCGTGTCAAAAGTGCCGCTTGCGAAAAAACCTCCGACGGGGAGCCGTCAAGCAAAATTTCGCCGTCGTTTAATACAATAATTCGATCTGCGCGAGCGGCTTCTTCCATGTAATGTGTAATGGCGATGACTGTCATGCCGTCCTCGCGATTCAGGCGCTCGACGGTTGACAAAACCTCTTCCCGCCCGATGGGATCTAACATTGCGGTAGATTCATCCAAAATCATGCAGTCCGGCTTCATGGCAAGGATGCCGGCAATGGCAACACGCTGTTTTTGCCCGCCCGAGAGTCGATGCGGTTCGTGGTGAGCGTATTCCGTCATGCCGACGGTACGCAAGGCATCGTCTACGCGGCGACGAAGATCAACACGCGGAATGCCGAGATTCTCGGGACCGAAGGCGACATCCTCTTCGACCACGGTTGCCACCAGCTGATTATCCGGATTTTGAAAGACCATGCCAACCTTTCGCCGAATGTCGTATACGGCGTCGTCGGAGATGTTTTCATCCGTGATGGCAACACCATCCACCAGAACGGTTCCTTCCAAATAATCGAATTCTTCAATCATGGTAATGATGCGAGCGAGCGTGGATTTTCCCGAACCGTTACGCCCGATAATAGCGATATATTCCCCTTTTTCTATCGAGAGCGAAAGATGACGTAAAACCGGAACGGTATTTTTACCGTCGTCTTCGCTGTAAGAAAAAGAAAGATCCTTGATTTCAATAAAAGACATGTATTTTACTCCTTGTACCAACGCGTGCTTGCACCGCACGGAAGAATCAATCCGCTGGCTTTGACCGGCAGTCCGAGTTCTCCGGATTCTGTTATGCCGCCAAACCGCGGTACCAGCTGACGCGCGACCATATACTGCATGGTGAGCGGTGAAAGACCGGTTGTATAGGAATTGAGCAAGAAGAAAAGCGGTTGTTGCGACAAAAGATTTGCACACAGGGCGATCAAACCGTCAACGCAATCTTCCAATTTCCATACTTCCCCACCCGGACCTCTGCCGTAGGAGGGAGGGTCCATAATAATGCCGTCATAATGATTGCCGCGTCGCAATTCCCGCTCCACAAATTTTTTGCAATCATCGACGATATATCGAATAGGAGCATTGCCGAGACCGCACAGTGCGGCATTTTCTTTTGCTTGCGCCACAATTCCCTTTGCGGCATCTACATGAACTACCTGTGCACCCGCAGAAGCGGCGGCAACCGTCGCGCCGCCGGTATAGGCAAACAGGTTTAAAACCTTAATCGGACGGTTAGCGTTCGCAATCAGGGAGGAAAACCAATCCCAGTTTACCGCTTGTTCGGGGAAAAGACCCGTATGCTTGAAGCCCATGGGGCGAAGCGAAAATCGCAATTGTCCGTACGAAATATTCCACTCCTCCGGCAGGTTATGCTTGACCCAGCTTCCGCCGCCTGTCGATGAACGGCGGTAAATGCCGTCTGCATGTTTCCACAAAGGGTGCGAAGCGGCGTTTTTCCAAATGATTTGCGGATCGGGACGAATCAGGGTATAATTTCCCCATTTTTCCAAACGTTCTCCGTCACTGGCATCTAATAATTCGTAATCTTTCCAACGATTTGCAATCCACATAATGTGATCCTTCCCTTATTTCAAGTTATAGTAAGCCGCAAGCGGTGAACAGCCCGTATGTGCATGGCAGACCGCAATGGCAAGTGCGTCGGCAGTGTCGTCCGGTTTTGGCGGTTCCTTCAAATGTAGTAAGGAGGTTACCATGGAGATGACCTGCTTTTTGTCGGCTCTGCCGTATCCTGCGACTGCCTGTTTGACCTGCAACGGCGTATATTCGAAAAGCGAGAGATTTTTTTGTCTGCCGGCAAGTAAAATGACACCTCGCGCTTCGGCTACACGGATTCCGGTGGTGATGTTGGTGTTAAAGAACAATTCTTCGATTGCCATTTGTTCGGGGTTGTATGTGTCGATCAGTTTGAGCATTCCCTGATAAATTGCGCAAAGGCGATCTTCGGTTTTCATACCGGCAGGTGTTTGCAAAGAACCGTATCCGAGCACACGAAATTTTGACCCGTTGTAGTCTACGACACCCCATCCGATAATTGCAAGTCCGGGATCGATTCCAAGAATAATCATGTGTTCCCTCCGATTTTTCTTTCACGCATTCATATACAGATTACATTATAGCACGCTTTTCCTCGGAAGTCAAATACTTTTGGTAAAATTTTTATGACAAGGAGAAATTTTTGAAAAAAACGCGGTAATGCATTTACAAAATTGCTTTTCTATGGTATACTATAAGGGTATCTGCGTGCGTGTTCCACCCAAAACGGTCACAGACCGCTTTAGCGCACAACGGTAAATGGCAAAAGCAAGATAAGACACGAAAATGAAAATAACAGGAAAGATAAAAACTGATGCAAAACCCAAAGGAGAAACAAGAATGAAATGGTTTGAATTCAAAAAAGCGGAAAAGACGGGAAAAATAAAAGAACCCTTTTCCGAAAAAGTAGCTGACGCTTCCGATGTCAAAACATCGGTGGAAATGCTTCCCGCAACCATGACGCCCGCGCCCGGGCTGAAAGGAAAGCTGCAGTATATTTGGAAGGAATACGGGTATCTTTTGCTTGCTGCGGGAATTCCCGCGATGATCATGTACTTGATTTATTTGGCACGAGGTGTGTACCCGTTTGGAAACAGCTGTGTTTTGGTGCTGGATTTGAACGGACAGTACGTTTACTTTTACGAAGCGCTACGAAATGCGGTATATGGGGATCAGAGCTTGATTTATTCCTTTTCCCGTGCGCTGGGCGGAGAATTTATGGGCATCTTTGCTTATTACATTGCCAGCCCGTTTTCTCTTATTGTTTGTTTGTTCCCGCAAAAAAATATTTTGGAAGCACTTTTGTTTATTTTCCTTCTCAAGACCGCCATTACCGGTTTTACCATGGGGTATTATCTTCATAAAACCACATTGTTCGAGCTCGGACGCCGTAAAAGCGGGCAGCTTCCCGTTGGCGGCATCGCGGAAAGAAACCGTATCGGCATCGTAGCCTTTTCGATTCTGTATTCCTTGACTTCCTATGCGGTTGTACAGCAACACAATTCCATGTGGATAGATGCTGTGATGTGGTTGCCGCTTATTACGCTCGGTATTGAAGATTTGGTTCGTTACGGAAAATATAAGAAATTTGTTTTCTTCCTGTCCCTTACCATTCTGAGCAACTTTTATATCGGTTACATGGTGTGTCTTTATGTGGCGGCATATTTCTTCTTCTACCTGTTTGGATTTAAAAAAGACAATTACAACAATCCGAACGGCGAAACACGCCACGGCATAAAATCTTTTGTTCGAATTGCATTCTTTTCCCTGCTTTCGGTCGGGATTGCCGCCATTATTATATTGACCGCTTATTATTCCCTGCAATTCGGCAAAAATACCTTTTCAAACCCCAACTGGGAGTTTACACAGCGATTTAATTTGTTGGATCTTTTCTATAAGTTTTTGCCGTGCTCTTACGATACCGTTCGACCTGCCGGATGGCCGTTTGTTTATTGCGGCGTTTTGACCCTTATGCTGGTTCCCGCCTTTTTCGCTTCGGACAGACGTGGGATGCGAGAGAAAATCGCATACGGTTGTATGATTCTGTTTTTTGTGCTCAGCTTCAGTATCAATACGCTTGATTTGATTTGGCACGGATTCCAAAAGCCGAACTGGTTGAATTATCGGTACAGCTTTATGCTTTGCTTCCTTCTGATTGTCATTGCTTATAAGGCGTATACCGACCTGCGTTATATCAGCAAAAACGTGATGTTCGGTGCATCTGCGGTCATTGCGGCGCTGATTATTGTAGTGCAAAGAATGCCCGAATACGAGAAAAGCACCATGAATGAAAAACTGAACGCAACCTATTCCGATTGGGGACCGTTCTGGATGCCTTTGATTCTAATCGGTATTTATTTTGTCTTGCTTATGTTTTTACGCAAGACCAACAATCGTGAACGGATTGCCTCCATCCTCGTTTTCTTTATCTGCATTGAAGTCTTTATCAACGGACTTTGCGAAATAAATGCCCTGGATGATGATGTTGTCTATACCAAGCATTCATACTATACCGATTTCATGGATACCAACCGCCCGATTACCGATGCTTTGCAAGAATACGATTCCTCTTTTTACCGAGCGGAAAAAACCTATTATCGCAAAACAAACGATAATATGGCACTGGGACTTCGCGGGCTTTCCAATTCCACTTCCACTCTGAACAAAGACACCATTCATTTTTTGGAATCCATGGGGTATACTTCAAAATCTCACTGGTCTCAGTATTGCGGCGGTGAGCCGATTGCGGATTCTTTGCTGAATATCAAATATATCATTACCGACCGTGATATGTCTCCGTATTACGGACAAGCTGTTTTGGATCAGGATGATTTCTCAAACGAAACCGAAAAATATTGGATTTATCAAAACCAATATGCGCTATCACTTGCATTTGCGGCAAGTGATAAGATGCAAAACTTCAACATTGAGGATTATGCGACACCGTTTGAGCGTTTGAATGCGATGGTGACGGCAATTCTCGGAGAAGAAGAAACGGTTGAAATTTTTAAGCCCGCACAGTTGACTTCCACCGCCACAACGAACATTGCGGAGTCCAGTGCTTCCGGTCATATCAAATATGCCAAGACAGACGAAGATAAAGATGCCTATATCGATTACACGTATGAAATTCCGTACAAGGATGTAACGGTTACCGAAATATACGAGGCAATATATGAGAAAACCGAGCGGTCCTTTACTGCATTTGATACAAGCAGTATCCTTTCCGAATCTGTTTTGGAGGATTTGGACGGTATTGTGACCGATATGGTTGCCTATCGTGCCGAGGATGCCGCAACGCCGTATTTTTACCTGATTGTAAAGGCAAAAGATGAAAAAGAAAAAAACGCAAATGATCTTTTAACATCGGCGGTCGGCAATTATGTTACGGATTTGCAAGCGCAATATCCGGCATTGAAAGAAGCATCTGTTTGCGCGGAACAAAACGGACGGTATTTGCTTTACGCCGTTTTACCGACCGACATCGCGTCTTTGGCGGTTGATGCATTTTTGAATGCGGTTCCCTATTACGGGCTTTACTTCTATTACGATACCGACTATATCCGTGATTGCAAACTGACGGTTACCGGCACGACCGCATCCGAAAGCAAGATGGAATTCAGCTCGGAACTGCGCAGACTTGCGTCTCTCGGTTATGCCAAAGCTGATACCGTCAAGTTGCGTGTCAAACTGGCAGATGACGACTATCCGAATCTTTATATTCGAAAGTCTCAGGCTAATTATGTCTATTATATTGACTGGGATGTCTTCTGTGATGCATTTACACGGATGGCAGAGGTTCAGGTAGAACTGGATGAGGAATATGAAGAGCATCATTTGACGGGAAGCATTACCACCAAGGAAGCAAATCAGCTGATTATGACCTCTATTCCGTATGACAACGGTTGGAAAATCTATGTTGACGGCGAAAGAGTGGATTTGACGGGACTTGTCAAGATGGGATTTGACGAATACGAAGACGAAGAATTGGTAGAGGAAACGGGACACGCCTTGATTGGATTTTATATTGACGATGCGGGCGAGCATACGGTCGAATTTAAGTATGAACCGACGGCATTGGTATTGGGCAGAACGATTTCTTTGATTTCTCTTTTGCTCTTCCTTCTTTTGATTATCTTCGGCAGATATTTACGCAAAATTTCAATTGTCAAGAAATATTTCTGTGTTCCCGATGCGCCTCTTCCCATTTCTCTGCCAATCTCGGAGGAACAGACATCGGATACAGAATCGGTTTCGGAGAAGGACGACGGAGACATCCCGTCGAAGACGGAACCGAATACAGAGGATGATAAAACGGAAGCAAAAAAAGATAACGAGATCAAAAAGGATGCGCAAGCCCGAGCAAAGGAGAAAAAATAATGTTTTACTATTTGAATGGAGCCCTGGCACTTGCAACGCCGAATATGGCGGTGGTGGATGTCGGCGGCGTCGGTTATAAGCTGACCATCAGCGAAAATTCCTACGCCGCACTTCCCCGTCGCGGTCTTATCGGAGGGGAGAATCCGACGAGCGTACGACTGTATACGTATATGGCGGTTCGGGAGGATGATGTGGAGCTGTTCGGATTTGCAACCGAGGCGGAGCTGTCTTCGTTCAAAATGCTGCTCGGTGTTTCCGGTGTGGGACCGAAAGCCGCGATGGCAATTCTGTCTGTTTTAACGCCGGAGAAATTTGCGCTTGCCGTTTGCACCGAGGACAGGAAAGCAATCGCAAAGGCAAACGGGATCGGTGCGAAAACCGCTGCGCGGATTGTACTGGAATTAAAGGACAAGATGCAGAAGCAATTTGCGGGAGATCCGACTGCCCCGGCGCCGCTTGGCGAAGAAGCGGATAGTACAACGGCAGAGGCAAGCGGCTCCGAAAAAGGCAAGCTCGGTGAAGCACGAGATGCTCTGCTTGTGTTGGGATACAGCAAGCAAGAGGCGGTTGAAGCTCTCAAATCCATTGCAACCGACGGTATGAGTGTGGAGGAGATTATCCGAGAAGCACTGCGTAAAATGATGTAGAGAACGGAGGAAATCGACTATGGATGAACAGGAATTTGATTTTGAAAATCGTATTCTTTCTACCTCTTATACCGCACAGGATCAGGAAATCGATATAGATTTGCGCCCCAAGAGGTTGGGGGATTATATCGGGCAGGACAAGGTAAAGGAAAACTTGAAGGTGTACATTGATGCGGCAAAGTTGCGCGGGGACACCTTGGACCATGTGTTGCTGTACGGCCCTCCCGGGCTTGGAAAGACCACGCTTTCCGGTATTATCGCAAACGAATTGGGTGTTAATATTCGTATTACATCCGGACCTGCCATTGAAAAGCAAGGGGATCTTGCGGCGCTGTTGACCAATCTTTCGGAAGGCGATGTGCTCTTTATCGATGAAATACACAGATTAAACCGTTCGGTTGAAGAGATTCTCTATCCTGCAATGGAGGATTATGCGCTGGACATTATTATCGGGAAGGGACCTGCGGCGCGCAGTATTCGTATTGATTTGCCGCATTTTACCTTGATTGGTGCTACGACACGAGCGGGACAGTTGACAACACCGTTGCGTGACCGTTTTGGCGTGTTGCTTAAATTGGAGCTGTATTCCCCCGAGCAATTGGCGACCATTGTCAGTCGAAGTGCGAATATTCTCGGATTCCCGATTGCGCCGGACGGAGCGCTTGAAATTGCTTCCCGTTCGCGCGGAACCCCCCGTATTGCCAACCGTTTACTCAAGCGGGTGCGCGACTTTACACAGGTTGAAGGAAAAGCTGTCATTGATTCTGCGATTGCATCTTATGCCTTGCAGAAGCTGGAAATTGATCCTTTGGGGCTTGATAATACCGACCGCAGCATGCTGCGTACCATTATTCAATTTTATGACGGCGGTCCGGTGGGTCTGGATACGCTTGCCGCAACTATCGGCGAAGAAGCGGTTACAATCGAAGATGTGTACGAGCCGTACCTGATGCAGATCGGTTTTCTGAACCGTACACCGCGCGGCAGGTGTGCGACAAGGCTTGCATATGAGCATTTGGGGATTCCCTTCCCGGGAAAACGAAACAGCACGCCGGGTGCCAATGGACAGATGAGCTTTTTTGAGCAATCGGAAGAACCGGATAATTCATGATTCCGTTTTTAGGCGATTTATAAAAACAGCGGATGCTTAATACCTTTTTGGTAAAAAGCATCCGCTTCT
>CAZMAZ010000002.1:0-15319 GCA_964564255.1 uncultured Clostridium sp.
TAGCCTTTTATTGTACGTTTTGCTTTGCTCGTCGCACAAAAGTTCATTACACGGTATTTTGTTTCCGTCTGACCGAAAATAGAATCTCATTTCCAAAGACAAAGACAAAAACAATCGCCCCCGCGCTCCACGTCAAAGCATATCGGCTTCCGCATCCGGTTTCGTCCGCGGAAATCGCCGCATAATCCAAACAAAACAACGAACCCTGTCCTCGATCGGCACGCTCCGCGGCAGTCAGCGCCAAAAATGCCTGTTCGGTCGCCATGGTGCTCGTATCACCGTCTGCAGTATGAGAAAAACTTCCGTCCTCACACCGATACGACAGCAATGCGTCCACAACTGTCTGCCCGCTCTTGACAAACCGAGCATCGTTTGTGTGAATACCAAGCGCGCAAAGTGCAATCAAAACCTGGGCACAGCTTTCGCAGTTTTCTATTCTGTAACTTGCAAAGCCCCCGTTTTCTTTTTGCGCAGAGGACAAAAACTGTATCGCCCGATCCATGATTTCATCCGTTTGTAAATCATTTCCGTAAAAAGGCGCCAGTGCCTGCAACGCCATTGCCGTCACATCGACGTCCGCACCTTGCCCGCCAAGCGACCATCCCCCGTTCGGTTGCGACAACGAAAGCAATTCCTGCGCTGCCCAAGTCGCGTCAAGCTCTCCTTGACATCCGTTGTTTAACAAATGCAATCCGAAAATCCTGCTCATAATACCTTGCGTGCCGACAGCTTCCGTCACCGCTTCCCGCACAAAGGTATTCTCCGTGTCGCTACCGTCGCCGGTTGCCAAAAGCAACAGGGCATATTTTTCCCGTGATGCGGCGGGAAGCGTCGGATTTTGCGCAAGAAACGAAGTAAGCGCGGCGCGGTAAGCGGAAAAGTCATATGCTCCACTCTGCGCCAGGGCCAGAACATACCATCCTGCATACGTGTCAATTTCTTGACTCAGCACATCGTCCAGCCACTTTTGACGATCCGTTTTTCCATCGCACTGCAACGCTATAACCGCATCGCAGGGAGAGGGCTGCTCTTTTGCATAAACACCAAATACGGCAATCATCAGTAAAAGCATCGCCGTCAGGCATGCAAATGCGCGCAAACCAAATCGCGGATTCATTGCCGTTCCGCTTTTCTTTTTCCGACTCCGACCAGAAGTGTCGCCGCTGCCATCCAGATGCCAACTGCGCCAAACGAAGCGATACTGCCGCATCCCGTTTCTTCCGCGCTCGGCGCCGCCGTCGTCGCTTCAGCAGAATCGGCAGATGTCGGTGCCTCGGTGGTATTGGTCCCTGGAACAGAAACGAGCACCCGACATGCAGGCGGGACCAAATTACCGGCGTCGGACGATGCGCTGACAAGAATATCGCCTGCGGCTTCTACCGTAATTTGAATCTTTCCGGTGGCATCTGTCAATGTTTCAAGCGCGCTTCCGTTTACCAAAACGGTCGCTCCGGCAACGGGCGAAGAAACGGGGTTGTAGTTTTCATCAAATCCGATTGCATACAGCGTCAATTCCAGCGTGTCCCCGACAACCGCATTTACATACGCGGTATCAAAGTAGCTGAAGGTATCGGTATAAGACACCGTGTCCTTGTACACATATGCATGCAAACAGTCCCCGTCCTTGACCGGGTCACCCAGGCTCATCGCCAATGCATTATTGAGATAGTATCCGTAACTGCCACCGTTTTCCACGCCCCAAAGCTTGGTTAAGGACAAGCCGTATTCGGTTTCGGCGCTCGCATAGCCCGCAGAAGCGCCCCCTGTATATTTTGCTTCATGCGCCGCAATCAACGCATCGTTGATGGTCAGTGTTCCATCCCCGTCGGCATCGGTAACATCAATCAATTCCTGCGCCATCACAAGATTGCCGCTTCCATCGGAAACAGTTACACGTACCGCCGCCGTAAGTGCCGAATCTGCCTGCGCCGTGCCGGGCAAGCAAAAAACGGTCAAAAGCACAAAAAGTGCCAAAAATAAGGAGAGTGCTTTTTTCATTTTTAAATTCCTTCCTTCTCTCTTGAATGCCCGTTCGCATCGACTATGCCATTTTCGTGTGCTGTGTGCATGTCGGCAATCGGGTTTTTCTTTTTCATCAGTACACGATTTCGCTTTGCGCGCATGCGTTTTTCTCGGTTCCGCAAAAGACGGTCCTGATCGCGCGCAGGCTTAACACCTGCCGCCTCCAAGGCGCGCGGCCATGGGCCGAAATACGCCTTGATTGCCACAACCTCTTCGGAAGAGAAATCGGAGCGGCGCGGATAGCGTTGCAAAATCGCATACTGCTCACGCAACAAACAAATACAATCTTTCTTTGTCAATCGTTGATTCACAGTCTTTTTTCGCGCAAAAAAGCGCCCTCCTTCCCCTTTCGGGACAAAATGGGCGCAGCAAGAAGAAACCGGTTCGCACGGGCAAAAACAGGCGCAATACACCTGTCGCTCGCCTCATCGGTCACAACGGCTGCACCTTTCATGTCCAAAAATGCTTCACCAAATGCAAACGCGTCGGCAGGTATTCCGACTTGGGAGGGCTCTTGCCCTCGATTACGGTAATGACGGTTGCGACGGATTTTCACCGAACTTCCCCCTAATCCGCTTGCGCGGAACCGAAACGCGTGTCTAATTTGCCTTTATTATACCTCTTGTGCTTGATTTTGTCAAGAGGGTGACGCACAAAAAAAGCACAAAACGCGAAAATATTTTTGCGTTTTGTGCGATCCGATCAGTCCCCTCTTTATAACATCGCAAGGATTTCGCTTTTGCTTCTTGCCCCGACCGCCTGCTTGACAATCTCTCCGTTCTTTATGACAATCAGCGTGGGGATATTCGTGATGCCGAACTGATTTGCCAATTCGGCTTGTTCATCGACATTGACCTTCCCCACCTTGACATCCGTGCGCTCTGTGGCAATTTCTTCTACAATGGGCACAACCATACGGCAAGGACCGCACCACGGCGCCCAAAAATCCAGCAAAACGGGCTTGTCCGAATTTGTAACCTCGGCTTGAAAATTGTTTTTATCAATATTGATTGCAGACATTTTTTATCCTCCTCTGTGCTTGCTTGCAAATAGTATGTTATTAGTATACCACCTTTTTTCAATCAATTCGGTGATAATGTCACGGTGCTGTTGCCGATTTTAAGGAAGCACTGATTTAATGAGGTGGTACAGATTCGATACAGATTTTTCGCCTGCAATTACGAAAAACGCAAGATGTACCGGAGGCACTTCGCGTTTTTCGGCAAGAAGCAGGAGGGAAAAGATGTGCCGAAAATGTGCCGCCGAATCAATCAGCGGTTCCTTAATTTGCTTGGCAATAAATATAAGTCTTCGCAATTTTATAAGGGTCATGTCACCTGCTTTTGTAACCGCCTGTGACATGACCCTTTTCTTTTATTGATTGTTTTGCATTGCACGGCGAATGCGCATCATTTCTTTCATGCGCAATTCCGTATTTAATATGCGCTTGCGCAAACGGATGCTTTTGGGTGTGATTTCAATGAGCTCGTCGCCTTGAATAAATTCCATAGCTTCTTCAATCGAGAAGATCAGCGGCGGTGTTAAAATCAATTTTTCATCCGCGCCGGTGGAACGGACAGCGGTCAAATGCTTTTCTTTACAAGGATTAACGGAAATATCATCGTTTTTCGGATTTTCGCCTACGATCATACCCTCATATACCGCTGTTTGCGGTCCGACGAAAAGACGTCCGCGATCCTGTGTGTTATAAAGTCCGTAACGGGTTGTTTCGCCATCTTGCGATGCAACAAGAGATCCCGTAAAACGCATGGTAATTTCGCCGCGGTAGGGTTGGTAACTATCGAACAGCGTATTCAAAACGCCTTCTCCGTGTGTGGCTGTCAAAAATTCGGAACGGTATCCGAACAAACACCGCGAAGGAATCAAATACTCGATACGCATCCGACTTCCAATCGGATTCATCTCAAGCAAATCTCCCTTTCGCTGTCCGAGTTTCTCTACCACAACGCCCACATATTCATTGGGAACATCGATGGTTACACGTTCGAACGGTTCACATTTAACGCCGTCAATCTCCCGATACAGCACTCGCGGATTGGAGCAGGTCATCTCATACCCTTCCCGACGCATGGTTTCCAAAAGGATAGAAAGATGCATCTCGCCTCTTCCTGCCACTTTAAATTCATCGGTTGTGTCTCCGTCTGCCACGCGAAGGGAAACATCCTTCAATGTTTCGCGATATAAACGTTCACGCAATTGACGCGAGGTAACAAACTTGCCCTCTTTTCCCGCAAGCGGGCTGTTATTGACGGAAATGGTCATTTCCATTGTCGGCTCGCTGACCTTAACAAATTCCAGCGGCTCGGGGGTAGCAGGGGAGGTTACCGTATCGCCGATATTGATACCGTCCGGTCCGGAAAAACAAACAATGTCGCCCATTTTTCCTTCTTCAACCGAAACACGATTCAAACCTTCTATTTGAAAAATAGATGCGATTTTTGCTTTGCGGGATACGCTCTTATCGTGATAATTGCAAATTACAACATCTTGGTTCAGCCGCAAGCATCCGCGTTCGATTCTGCCAATACCGATTCTGCCGACATATTCGTTGTAGTCAATAGAGGAAACCAACAATTGCAACGGCGCATCAATTTCCCCTTCCGGTGCGGGAATATACTCCAGAATGGTATCAAACAACGGCGTTAAGTCCGTTCCTTCCCGGTCCGGCGTGCGAGTAGCCGTTCCCGCTCTGCCCGAGCAATACAGCATCGGAGAATCCAACTGTTCGTCGGAAGCATTCAAATCCATCAACAACTCAAGAATCTCATCTTCGACCTCGCCAAGGCGTGCATCCGGCTTGTCTATTTTGTTGATAACAACGATTACGCGGTGATTCAATTCCAACGCACGCTGCAAAACAAAGCGCGTTTGCGGCATGGGCCCTTCTGCCGCGTCAACCAAAAGGATAACGCCATTGACCATTTTCAAAACGCGTTCCACTTCTCCGCCGAAGTCGGCGTGCCCGGGAGTATCCACGATATTGATTTTTACGCCGTTGTAATGAATCGCGGTGTTTTTGGCAAGAATGGTAATTCCGCGTTCACGCTCTAATGCGCCCGAGTCCATTACACAGGTCTCAACGGCTTGGTTTTCACGAAAAATACCGCCCTGCTTGAGCATTCCGTCAACCAAGGTTGTTTTTCCGTGGTCAACGTGAGCAATGATAGCAACATTTCTCAAATCTTCTCTTTTCACTTGCTTTCCCTCCGCGTATCATACATAAAGATTCATATCTATATTATTATAACATATCACGCCGCGAGAAGAAAGACGGAAAAAGAACAATATTAAACAAATTTCGGCTGTTGATTTTGTTTGTTTTTGACAATCTTCCCGTATTGACTGTGATTTCAAAACGTGGTACAATAAAGAGAGAAATTACAAGAACGGTTTTGCTTTTAAACAAACAGGAGGAAAAACAACACATGATAAAGGCAATTATTTTTGATTTGGACGGTACGCTTGCGGATACGATTTATGCCATTCGAGAAGGAGTCAATTTAACCATGTCTGCACTCGGATATCCGGAACACTCCTATGAAAACGTGCTCGGATTTGTCAATTTCGGAGCACGACATTTGATTGAAGAGGCTCTGCCGTCCGCAATACGAAACGATTCCGACGCCGTTGACCGCGCGTTGGCGCTTTATGACCGTATGTACGGACAAACCTATCTGCATACCGACCATTGCTATGATGGCATTCCGGAAGCCCTGGAAGAATTATCCCGCACACACATGCTTGCACTGCTGTCAAATAAGCAGGATGTTATGGTGCAGGGCTTGGTGCATCAGCTGTTTCGACCGGGGCTGTTTACAATTGCGCACGGCGTCCGCGAGGGTCTTCCTCCCAAGCCGGATTCTACAGTGCCGTTACAATTTTGCAAAATTCTTGGCGTTGAGCCTGCGGAATGTGCATTTGTCGGCGACAGCGATGTTGACGTTGACACGGCGAAAAATGCGGGCATGTTGGCATTGGATGTTGCATGGGGATACCGCAGTGAACAGATTTTACGCGAACACGGCGCGGATTATGTAGTCTCTTCGCCCGAGGAATTGGTTCATACTATTCGAAATCTTTGATTTTTTCTACAGAGGTATTTTTAAAAAAACATAAAGAAACGAAAAATAAGATTAAGGAGTTCCCAACATGGAACAAAACACCTCGGGCAACGCCATCTGCGCCGTTGATTTTTCAAACGTCATCGGGCGCGTCAAACCCATGCATGCAATCGGACAACCGCCCTTCTATTGCGAAAACTTTTCTCTTTTTTCCTATTTGCAAGAGGCGCATATTCCCTTTTCCCGTCTGCATGATGTCGGCAATTGGCTCGGCGGCGGGCTTTATGTGGATATTCCCAATTTATTTCGCGATTTTGACGCGGACCCTCTCGACCCGAAAGCATACGACTTCGCTTTTACCGACCGCTTGATTGAGCAACTGGTTGCCGCAGGTGTTTCGCCAATCTTTCGGCTGGGCGTTTCCATTGAAAATTCGCATGTCTTGCGTGCATATCGAATTTTCCCGCCGCGCGATCCGTACAAATGGGCACGTATCTGCGAAGGAGTGGTACGTCACTACAACCAAGGCTTTGCAAACGGATACCACCTGGGCATTCGCTACTGGGAAATTTGGAACGAGCCGGATGACTGTTTTGTTCCCTCGGAATCCCCCACGTGGCAAGGCTCTCCCTCCGATTATTACCGTTTGTATGAAATTACTGCCAAACACCTGCGTGCCGTCTTCGGCGACACCATTCGCATCGGCGGATACGGTAGCTGCGGGTTTTACGCGGCGGACGGCTTGTCCGATTTTACCAATCTTGGACTCCTCCCGACCAATCGCATGCAATTCTTCCTTTATTTTTTGGACGGTTTTTTGCGCCATGTTAGGGCAACCGACAGCCCGTTTGATTTTTTCTCCTGGCACACCTACGCCAACACCGAAACCGCCTGCCGACATGCCGACGCCTGTCGTGCGATTTTGAATTCTTACGGATTTTCGTCGGTTGAAACCTTCCTTGACGAATGGAACACCTGTTTTGACATTCGCGCACGTTCCTCGTCCGACGCCGCCGCGCAAGCACTTTCCATGATGCTTGCCATGCAAAACCGCTCGCCTGCCATGCTCTGTTACTACGATGCACGCATCGGTCCGAGCGGCTACGGCGGCATGTTCAACCCCGATACCTGGGAACCGTACAAAACATATTACGCCTTTCGCGCCTTTGGCGAAGCCTATCACATGGGGCAACAGGCTGCTCTGTCGCTGACCGGCGGCGCTGTCCGCGATATTTACGCAATGGGCGCTGTCGATGCAAGCGGCTGTCACGGGCTTCTCCTGTTTGCCAACCCTTCGCCGCGTCCGATTTCCGTGCAAATTCATGCAGGCGCATTTTGCCCGCGCGACGCCGTTTTGACCGATCAAACGCACACCTGTGAGCATATGTCAGTCGTCTCTCCCAACGGCGACGGCGTTTTCTCATGTCAGCTCTCGCCCGCTTCCTGTTTATCACTCCATCTGTCGTTAACCGATTGTTGATTTTGCACCTATTTTTAATCTCCCGTTTGCACACAGACAATATTCATGCCCCCGCACCGTTTTCGGCGCGGGGGCATTTATCGTTTTGTTTATCGCTTAATTTGTCCGCTTGTCCGCTTATTCGTACAGCTTGCCCATCTTGACCAGTCTGTCATACTTTGCCGCGGCGAATCCTGCGGCGCGGTCGAAGAGCTCATCTGCGCGCTCTGCGTTCATCTGTGCAAGACGTGCATAACGGTTTTCGGACCGGATAAAGGAAACATAATCTGCCGTCGGTTCCTTGCTGTCGATGGTCAACTTATCGCTTTCCTTTGTCGGATTGTACCGGAACATATGCCAGTAGCCGGATTCCACTGCTTTCTTCATCTCAAGCTGGCAATTCTGCATGCCGCCCTTGACTCCGTGCATTTCGCAAGGTGCGTATCCGATAATCAGAGACGGACCGTTATATGCTTCCGCTTCGGTCAAAGCCTTGAGCAGCTGGTTCATATCCGCACCCATTGCCACCTGTGCCACATAAACATAGCCGTAGGACATGGCGATTTCCGCAAGGTTCTTCTTGCCGATTGCCTTACCGGCAGCCGCAAACTGTGCGACCTGACCGATGTTGGACGCTTTGGACGCCTGTCCGCCGGTGTTGGAGTACACCTCGGTATCAAAGACAAAGACGTTGACGTCTTCTCCGGTTGCAAGAACATGGTCCAAGCCACCGAATCCGATGTCGTATGCCCAGCCGTCGCCGCCGAAAATCCAAACCGATTTCTTGGAGAGGTATTCTTTCTCGTTGAGAATTTCAGCCGCAAGCGTGCATGCTTCGCAGTCGCAATTCTTGCCTGCCGCTTTCAGTTCTTTCATATGTGCAAGCATCTCTTCCGCCTTATCGCCGAAGTGTGCTTTTCCCTCATCGGAGGACAGGAATGCAATGCCTTCATCGGCGGTCAAAATGCCATCCTGCAATGCGGCAATCAATTGCTCTGTTGCGGGTGTGTTGGCTTTGCCGTCATCATAGGTTGCAAGCCACTGTGCGGCGGCAGCCTTGATTTCTTCGGTTGCCCAAATGGATGCCAGCTTTTCAACCTTCGCCTTCAGGCGTTCGCGAATTGCCTTTTGTCCGAGATGGAGTCCGAGACCGTGTTCTGCATTATCCTCAAACAAGGAGTTGCACCATGCGGGACCGTGACCGGTCTTATTGTTGACCGTGTAAGGCGTAGAAGGTGCCGCGCCGCCCCAAATAGAGGAACAACCGGTTGCGTTGGAAATATACATGCGCTCACCAAACAGCTGTGTTACGAGACGCGCATAAGAGGTTTCCGCGCATCCTGCGCAAGAGCCGGAGAATTCGAGCAACGGCTGTTTGAACTGCGAGCCCTTGACGGTTGCGTTGATCAGCTCGTCCTTTTCGGACACATTGGCAACGGCATAGTCAAATGCTTCCTGCTGATACAAGCCCTTTGCCTGCGGAACCATAAGCAAAGCAGACTTGGGAGCGGCAATCTTGGCTGCTTCTTTGGCAGCCGTCTTTGCGTCATATTCCGGATGCTCTGCGGCAACAGCCTTGGCGGCATTTTCCTGTGCCTTCTTGGTAACGGGACATGCCTTAACACAAAGCGTACAACCCATGCAATCCAAAGCGGAAACCGCCATAGTGTACTTATAGTCAGTCTTAATTACCGGCTTTGCCGTATACCGCGTATCTGCGGGAGCGGCGGCAACTTCTTCTGCATTTAATGCGAAGGGACGGATTGCCGCGTGCGGGCAAACAAAGGAGCAGGTATTACACTGGATACAATTTTCGGGGATCCATTCGGGAACCATAACGGCAACACCGCGCTTCTCATATGCCGCGGCGCCTTGTACAAAGGTACCGTCGGGATTATTGGAAAATGCGGATACGGGGAGTTTGTCTCCTGCCATGGAGCCGATCGGGTCAAGCAACTGATTGACGGCATCCACCAAGTCGGGACGCTTGCCGGTTACCGGCGCTTTCGGTGCGTCATCGGCGCAGGTCTTCCATGCCTCGGGAACTTCGACCTTAACAAAGGCATCTGCACCCGCTTCGATAGCGGCATAGTTCAAATCCACCATTGCCTGTCCCTTCTTAATGTAGGACTTATACGCCATCTTCTTCATGTATTCAACCGCTTCTGCGGCAGGCAAAATCTTTGCAAGTGCAAAGAACGCCGACTGCAAAACCGTGTTTTTAACCTTAACATTACCAATCTTCTTTGCGGCAATGTCGGTTGCATCAATAATGTAGAAGTTTACATGATTGTTTGCAAGATACTGCTTCACCTTGGAAGGCAGGTGCGCATCCAATTCGTCAACAGACCATGCGCAATCCAGAAGGAAGGTTCCGCCCGGCTTGACATCGCTTACCATGTCGTATTTGGACAGGTATGCCTGGTTGTGGCAAGCAACAAAGTCCGCCTTGTTGATGTAATACGGGGACTTGATGGGCGAATCACCGAAGCGCAGGTGAGAAATGGTAATACCGCCGGTCTTCTTGGAGTCATATTGGAAATATGCCTGGATGTATTTGTCGGTGTGGTCACCGATAATCTTAATGGAGTTTTTGTTTGCGCCAACCGTTCCGTCGCCGCCGAGACCCCAGAACTTGCACGCAATGGTGCCTGCGGGTGCGGTATCGGGTGCGGGCTTTTCCTCAAGAGAGTGGAAGGTAACATCGTCAACGATGCCCATGGTAAACTGTGCCTTCGGCTCTTCCTGTGCCAGGTTCTCGTACACAGCAAAAATGGAAGCGGGAGGCGTATCCTTGGAGCCGAGTCCGTAACGACCGCCAACAACCTTAATACCGGTTACGCCGTTGGTCGCAAGTGCGGTAACCACATCCAAATAGAGCGGTTCACCGAGAGAGCCGGGTTCTTTGGTACGGTCAAGAACCGCAATCTTCTTTACAGTCTTCGGAATTGCTTCAAGCAGCTTGGAAGCCACGAACGGGCGGTACAGACGCACTTTTACAAGACCGACCTTTTCACCGTGCGCGTTCATGTAATCGATAACCTCTTCGGTTACATCGCAAACCGAGCCCATCGCAATGATGATGCGATCCGCGTCGGGTGCGCCGTAGTAATTGAACGGCTTGTAGTTTGTTCCCAGTTTTGCGTTAACCTTGTCCATATACTTCTCCACAATAGCGGGAAGTGCATCATAGTAACGGTTGCAGGCTTCGCGGTGCTGGAAGAAGACGTCTCCGTTTTCGTTGGATCCGCGCAAAACCGGATGCTCCGGATTGAGTGCGCGCTGACGGAATGCATTGACCGCATCCATATCGACCATTTCTGCGAGATCCGCATAATCCCACACTTCAATCTTTTGAATTTCGTGAGAAGTACGGAATCCGTCAAAGAAGTTGATAAAGGGGACTCTGCCCTCAATAGCGGCAAGGTGTGCAACCGCACCGAGGTCCATAACCTCTTGCGGGTTTGTTTCCGCAAGCATTGCAAAACCGGTCTGGCGGCATGCGTAAACGTCCGAGTGATCTCCGAAGATATTGAGCGCCTGTGTTGCAACGCAACGTGCCGAAACATGGAAGACGCAAGGAAGCAGTTCGCCCGCAATCTTGTACATGTTCGGAATCATGAGCAACAAGCCCTGCGATGCGGTATAGGTGGTTGTGAGCGCACCTGCACCGAGCGAACCGTGAACGGTTCCTGCGGCACCCGCCTCGGATTCCATTTCGATCACCTTTACGGTGCTACCGAAAATGTTCTTCTGTCCCGCCGCAGACCACTGATCTACGTAATCCGCCATCGGGCTGGAAGGAGTAATCGGATAGATTCCCGCAACCTCTGTAAATGCATAGCTGACATGCGCGGCTGCCTGGTTACCATCCATTGAAAGCTTTTTTCTTTCAATCGCCATTTGAAAAAACCTCCGTATATTTATTTTGTTTTTTATACCGAAATTGAACCGCATACACACCGCATTTGCGTGTGCACGCCATTCCACTATAAATCATACCACAAATCTTTGCTTTTGTAAAGGGATTTTGGCAAATTTCTTTCTCAAAAGCAAGCAAATCGTCGGAATGTATGTGTTTTCTTTCCTTATATTCCTTTTTATCCCTTATTGTGCTCCTGCATATACGTTTAAAAAACTTTTTTGCATTCCCCTGTTGACGAACATAACAAAATCGTTTATAATATTTTATGGAATTTCTGATACAGAATCGTAATGGAGGTTTTTCATGAGCAACGATATTAAAGACATAAAACTTGCACCGTCGGGACAGGATAAAATCGATTGGGTGCGCGCCTATATGCCGATTTTGAACCGCATTCGCGCCGATTATCTGGTTCGCAAACCGTTTCGCGGATTAAAAATTTGCATGTCAATTCACCTGGAAGCCAAAACTGCCTATCTTGCCACCGTATTGCGGGACGGCGGCGCAGAGGTTCATATCACCGGCAGTAATCCGTTAACCACGCAGGATGATGTTGCCGCGGCACTGGCTGCCGACGGTATCACGGTTCACGCATGCTACGGTGCGGATGCCGCCACCTACGAACGGCATTTGCGCCAAACGCTTTCCTGCTGTCCGAATTTGCTGATTGACGACGGGGGCGATTTGATTTCTCTCTTGCACGGCGACTGTGCCGCATTTGGCGCCAATTTGATTGGCGGATGTGAAGAAACCACTACCGGTATCGTCCGTCTGCGTGCACGGGAAGCGGCAGGAAAATTGCGCTATCCGATGATGGATGTTAACGATGCCGACTGTAAACACTTGTTCGATAACAGATACGGAACCGGTCAATCTACGCTCGACGGTATTATGAATGCAACCAACCTGATCATCGCAGGAAAAATGTTCGTTGTTGCGGGATACGGATGGTGTGGAAAAGGGCTTGCCATGCGCGCCAAAGGGATGGGCGCTGTCGTGGTGGTTACGGAAATTGACCCGATTAAGGCTATCGAAGCGGTCATGGACGGATTCACCGTTCTTCCTATGGAAGAGGCGGCAAAAATCGGCGATATTTTTGTGACAATCACGGGATGCAAAGATGTCATTACGGGAGCGCATTATCCGTTAATGAAGGACGGTGTGTTGCTTGCCAACAGTGGACATTTTGACGTAGAAATCAATAAACCCGATCTGTCTGCCCTTGCCGTCGAAGAATGGGATCGCAAACCCAACATCCGCGGTTACAAAATGTCGGACGGACGGGTCATCAATCTCCTTTCCGAAGGCAGATTGGTCAATTTAGCAGCAGGAAACGGACATCCCGCAGAAATAATGGATATGTCCTTTGCAATTCAGGCAAAAGGACTTGAATATCTGCTTGCAAACAAAGGCACCCTGCTCCCGCACTTGTACAGCGTTCCCGCAGAAACCGATCGCGAAATTGCCGCAATTAAACTTGCCGCTCTCGGCGTTTCCATTGACCAATTGACCGCAGAACAAGATGCCTATCTCCGCCATGTTGAATGAGGAAAATTATGAATGATCAAACTATTTGTCCGCCTCTTGCCGTGCAACAAACCCGCGTCGCCGTAATCGGCGCAGGGCACGCCGGCATAGAAGCTGCATTGGCAAGTGCCCGCATGGGCGTGGATACTGTTTTGTTCACGCTCTCTCTTGACACAATTGCCAACATGCCCTGCAATCCCTCCATTGGGGGAAGCGCCAAAGGACATCTCGTATACGAAATTGACGCATTGGGCGGTGAAATGGGACGCGCCGCCGACGCCGTCACGCTGCAAAGCCGCACACTCAACCTCGGCAAAGGCGCCGCCGTGCACTCCAAACGCGTGCAAGCAGATCGCGCACAATACCATCTCTTGATGAAGCACACCTTGGAAAACACCCCGAATTTGCGTCTTGTACAGGCGGAAATTGTTGATTTGCAAACCCAAACCGTCGAAAACAAAAAGAAAATAGTCGGAATTGTCACCCGTCTGGGAGAAGTATGGTCTTGCGACGCCGTGATTGTCGCGACAGGTACCTATCTTGAAAGCCGCATTTTCGTCGGCGATACCAATTATGAAGCAGGTCCCGACGGAACGCTTCCCGCCAAAGGACTTTCCGCGGCGTTGCTTCGGGAAGGCATCCGTTTGTTGCGCTTTAAGACCGGAACACCGGCACGCGTCAAACGCGGTAGCATCAATTTTGCGGAGCTTGAAGAACAACCGGGTGAAGAAAGCCCTCTTCCGTTTTCTTCCGAAACTTGCACAGATACTTACCAGAAAATGCCGCAAACCGCCTGCCACATTGTTTATACGAACGCCGACACGCATCGCATTATTCGTGACAACATTCACCGTTCTGCCCTGTATTCGGGTCAAATCCACGGAACAGGACCGCGTTATTGCCCCTCCATCGAGGACAAGCTCGTTCGTTTCGCAGACAAAGATCGACACCAGCTTTTCGTCGAACCGCTTGGGGCAAACACGGAGGAAATGTATATACAAGGATTTTCCACATCACTTCCAACCGACGTTCAGCGTGCCATGTTGCGTTCACTCTCGGGATTTTCGCATGCCGAAATTATGCGATACGCGTATGCAATCGAATACGACTGCATAGATCCGACACAGCTTGCCGCAACCGAAGAATTCAAAGACATCGAAGGCTTATACGGCGCCGGCCAATTCAACGGAACATCCGGTTACGAGGAAGCCGCTGCGCAGGGGCTTCTGGCAGGCATCAATGCCGCCTGTCGCATATGCGGCAAAGAGCAAATTGTTCTCCGCCGCGACAACAGCTACATCGGGACCCTGATTGACGACCTTGTCACAAAAGGAACCAACGAACCATACAGAATGATGACAAGTCGATCGGAATATCGGCTCCTTCTCAGGCAAGATAATGCCGATTTGCGGTTAACGCCCATCGGATACCGTGTCGGTTTGATCAAGCAAGAAAAATACGATGCGTTTCTGCAAAAGAAGGAATCACAAGAGCGCGAAATTGCTCGGCTTGAAGCAACATTTTTATCTCCCGCGGTCATCAATCCGTTTTTGCTTGCTCGCAATCAAGAACCGGTCAAATCCGGGCAATCTCTCGCCGATCTTTTGCGAAGACCGACCGTTTCCTACAGCGACTTGAAAGAAATCGACCCAAGCAGGCCCTGCTTGTCAGACGCTTCTGTTTGCACGGTTGAGGTCACCATTAAATATGCAGGGTATATCAAGCGCGCACTTGCCGAAGTTTCGCGTGGCGAACAACTCGAAAAGCGGCATTTGCCAAACGACATCGATTACGGTTCTATAAAAGGATTGCGAATTGAAGCCGCACAAAAATTGCAGGCAATACGCCCTGCGACAATCGGACAAGCGTCCAGAATCAGCGGCGTAAATCCGGCAGATATATCCGTCCTACTGATTTATTTGGGGTTGAGATAATGGAACAAATAACCTTTTACAACAAACTAGCTTCCTGTTTTTCCGCAAACGGGCTGTCTCATCTTTTGACGGACCCTCAAAAAGCGCAAACAACCGAGGATTTCATACGCTTTCTGCTTGCCGAAAACCAAAAATACAATTTGACAGCCATTCGCACACCGGACGCCGTCCTGACTAAGCATTTCGCCGATTCTTTGCTCGCAGAATGCCTAATCCCGCACGGTGCACGCGTTCTCGATGTCGGATGTGGCGGAGGATTCCCCTCCATTCCTCTTGCGATATTCCGCGAGGATCTTACCGTTACCGCGCTCGACAGCACCGAAAAGAAAATCAAGTTCGTTCAGGTCGCCGCGGAATTATATCGCCTGCC
>CAZMAZ010000002.1:15419-32195 GCA_964564255.1 uncultured Clostridium sp.
CATTGTTTCACGTGAAACATTTCCCTCTGATTGTTTCACGTGAAACAATATTCAAGCTTCAGGCAGAACGGGCAAGCACAACAATGTCGGCGCAAGGAAAACATTTCTATTCTTTTTTTATAATTCCTCTTGTTTTTTTCTCGCCGGTATGCTATAATAAATACAAAACAATAAAGGAGGTCGATCTGTTTGGGAAAAATAATATCATTCGCAAACCAAAAGGGGGGCGTCGGGAAAACAACATCCGCCGTTAATATCGGTGCGTCGCTCGGCGTGCTCGGTTATACCGTTTTGCTGATAGATCTGGATCCGCAGGGCAATGCGACCAGCGGCGTCGGCATCGCAAAACGCTCTCTTAATAAAACTATTTATGACGTACTGGTCGGAGACTCTCCCGCTTCCGACGCCATTGTAACAACACCATACAAAAATCTTTCCATTATTCCCGCAACCAGAACGCTCGCAGGAGCAGAATTCAATCTGTTTGGCGTAGAAGATGAAAACATATACATCATGCGCAACGCACTTTCGACGATTCGGGATCAATACGATTATATCATCATCGACTGTCCGCCCTCGCTCGGCATGCTCACGGTGAATGCCATGTCGGCAAGCGACGGCGTCATTATTCCGATGCAGTGTGAGTTTTACGCGCTTGAAGGACTTTCTCAGCTGATGATCACTGTCGGCGGCATTCGTCAAAAATTCAATCCCGGGCTCGGCGTAACCGGCATTTTGCTGACCATGTACAGCGAACGTCTCTTGCTGACCATGCAGGTAACAAACGAATTAAAAAAGCACTATGCCGACAAATTGTTCAGAACCAAAATCACGCGGAACGTAAAATTGTCCGAAGCGCCGGGCTTCGGCATGCCGGTTTATTACCACGACAAGCGCTCAAAGGGTGCCGAGCAGTATCTCTCGGTAGCGCGCGAATTTGCAAGCAGAATATAGGAGGATTGATCTGATGGCGAAGAAACAAAGCGGTCTTGGCAGAGATTTTTATTCTTTGCTCGACGACAACATGATTGAAGGCAAAGGAGCTTCCAACACGGAGCTGCGCATCTCGGACGTAGAGCCGCGTTCGGATCAGCCGCGTAAAGATTTTGATCAGCAGCAATTACAATCACTTGCCGATTCGATTTCCGAACACGGCGTTTTGCAGCCGATTATAGTACGTGAAAACCCCAACGCCCCGCAAACATATGAAATCATCGCAGGCGAACGTCGGTGGCGCGCATCCAAGCTGGCAGGATTGACCACAATTCCCGCCGTTGTCGTGACAGGCGACGATTTGAAAGTAGCGCAGGTCTCTTTGATTGAAAATTTGCAACGGCAGGACTTGAATCCCGTTGAAGAAGCGTTGGCTTACAGCGCACTGATTGAACGTTTTTCCATGACGCAAGAGCAAATTGCCAGACAAGCGGGAAAAAGCCGCTCCGCCGTTGCCAACATGCTTCGGCTTCTGGATTTGCCGGATGAAATTCTGCTTTTGCTCAAAAACGGAACACTTTCAACCGGACATGCCCGTGCGATTCTCGGCTTGCGCAACCAATCCGAGATGGCAATTGTCGCACAAAAGGTGTTGGCAAAAGACCTGTCGGTAAGAGACACGGAGCATCTTGTCCGCTTTTACAACAACAAAGCGGCAGGCATAGTTGATGACGGAGATGCCGCACCCACGCAAAAAAACGTGTACATGAAAGAAATCGAAGCGCGGGCAATGAAAACGCTCGGCAGACGCATTAAAATTCACATGACCAACCGCAAAAAAACGGTAGAATTAGCCTTTGATTCCGACGAGGACCTGGAGGCTTTACTGCGTCAAATTTGCGGAGAATCCATCTTCTCTGACAACAATATTTGAAAGGAAGGAATAAAAACAGATGATTGACATCAAATATATCAAGGAAAATCCGCAGGAAGTGATCGACCGTCTTGAAAAAAAGGGGAAGGATGCGCGACAAGATATTGAACAAATCTTGTCGCTGGACGCTAAGCGGCGCGAGTTAATTGCCATGGCAGAGCAGCTCAAGGCAGACCAAAATCGCGAAACCAAGCTGGTTCCCCAATATAAAAAAGAAGGTCGCGACACGGCACCGATTTTTGCCAAATTAAAAGAGTTGTCCGCCTCTGCCAAAGCACTTGACAGCCAGCTTGCACAGGTCGAAACCGAATTGACGGGTTGGATGCTGGGACTTCCCAATTTGCCCGATCCCGATCTTTCGGCAGGCGGAAAAGAAAACAATCAGCCGCTTCGCTATTTCGGTGAACCGCGGACCTTCGATTTTGAACCCAAAAATCATGTTGATTTGTGCACGGATCTCGGACTGATCGATTATAAGCGCGGCGCCAAGCTCTCCGGCGCCGGATTCTGGGTGTATTCCGGCATGGGCGCACGTCTCGAATGGGCGATTCTGAACTATTTTATCGATTTCCATATCGGAAATGGGTATCAATTTATGCTGGTACCGCATATGCTCAGCTATGAATGCGGTCAAACAGCGGGACAGTTCCCGAAATTTAAGGACGAAGTTTACTGGCTGGAACAGCAAGAAGGTGACGAGCGCCGTCGCTTTATGCTTCCCACCGCGGAAACCGCACTGGTTTCCCTGCACAGAGACGAAATTTTAGCCGAAAGCGACCTGCCCAAAAAGTATATTGCCTATACCCCCTGTTTCCGTCGCGAAGCCGGCTCTTATCGTGCAGACGAACGCGGTATGGTTCGCGGGCATCAATTCAACAAGGTGGAAATGGTGCAGTATACGCTTCCCGAAAAAAGTGATGAAGCATTTGAAGAATTGGTTACAAACGCGGAAAATCTTGTAAAAGGGCTCGGATTCCATTTCCGCACCGTAAAACTTGCTGCAGAAGATTGCTCCGCATCTATGGCTCGCACCTACGATATTGAAATCAATATTCCTTCCATGAACGGCTACAAAGAAGTATCGTCCGTATCCAACGCGCGCGATTATCAAGCACGTCGCGGCATGATGCGTGTGCGTCGTTCGGACGGCAAAATTGAATTTGTTCACACATTAAACGGTTCCGGATTGGCAACATCCCGTATTTTCCCCGCTTTGGTCGAGCAAAATCAAAATGCGGACGGATCGGTTAATGTTCCCGATTGTCTGCGCAAATATCTCGGAATCGACGTTATTCGCAAATAAAATCATTTTACGAGGGAGGAAACGTATGTTCTCATTGTTTACATCCCACCTTCTCCTGTCAGCGCAACCCTCGCTTTGGGAAGAATTGTGGGAATATATCAAAGACAACTGGTTTACCGTCGATCTCGGAAAATACGAGCATCTGTCACTCGGAAGCGGCGGAATTGTTACTCTGCGCATGGTCGTTCTCGGACTTTGCGTCGGATTTTTTGTCGCCGCTATCGCTTCAGCGTTTGACCGTCGAAAATACGGCGACTTTGTTCGAACACTGATCCGCGAGGATTGTACTTCGCCCGAAAAAGCAAAAACACTTGATCAACTCGGATACGGACGCAGTATGGCAATCAGGAGTAATCTGCGTTCCGGACATATTTTGCGAAAATTTGTCCGTTGCGTCGGAGAACAGGCGTATTGGGAAAAGCAAGCCGCATCGCCCTCCGCCGAAAAAGCACCGCGGTATCCGATGAATTTTGAATCCGATTGCTTCTATATCCCCAAGGAAGATACGTATGCGGCGGAGGTAAAATTTGACAAAACAGGGTCCGGTTGGCGTGTGTTTTTGTTAACCTTTGTATTATGCATCTTAATGGCAGCCGCAATTTGCTTTTTGATTCCCGAGATGCTGCAGCTATTGGACAATTTTATCGGCTTGGTTTCCCGATAACTTTAAAAAATCGAAAAGGAGACAAACACATGCATCGTCCCTTGTATATCGGCATTACGACCTCCTATGCAAACGGAAGAATCAACATGAGCGACAACTACCTGCTTGCAATCCTGGAGCACGGTGCCGTTCCCGTACTGCTGATGCGGGATTCCTCTCCGGAACGTATCGCCTTTTATCGCGATGCCTTTGACGGATTCTTATTTGCCGGCGGGGTGGACATCGATCCGTGCTATTACGGCGAAGAAAAGAAATTCGACTCCGTAGAAATCGATTCCGACCGCGATCGCTTCGAATTTGCGCTGTTTCAAGCAATTTACGAAACGGGAAAACCAATTCTCGGCATTTGCAGGGGGATTCAATTTATTAATGTCGCTCTGGGCGGATCGTTGCATCAACATATTGAAGGACACAATCAAAGCCATTTTGAAGGTCCCCCTTCGCAAACCGATTGCCCGCAAGAAATCCGTATTGCCCCCAACACTCTGCTTTCTTCCATTATGCTGTCCCCGACAGCGCAGGTCAATACCTATCATCATCAAACCATCAACCGTGTTGCCCCGTCCCTGATTGTTAACGCAACTGCCTCAGACGGACAGATTGAAGCTGTCGCAGACAGAGCACACCCGTTTTTGCTTGCCGTACAATGGCATCCCGAAATTGCGCGCCGCGAGCATACAGAACACGACACCATCTTCCGTGCATTTTTGAATGCTTGTGCCGTCGCCGAAAAATCGGGAAAATAAAAAATATGAAATATAAAAATCCGCCCACCGATCGGCGGACGGATTTACGGTGCACACATACTGTGGCATCATGAAATTGTATCACTCGGAAAAGCGTTGTTTTTATCAGATCGTATCTTCGGGTTGTTCAAATGCATCCTTTGCACGCGCAACAAGCGAAATGCACCAAATCCCCGCAAGCGCCACGACCGTGTAAATAATTCGGCTCAGAACAGCACCCTGACCGCCGCAAATCCATGCGACAAGGTCAAACTGAAATAATCCGATACTGCCCCAATTCAATGCTCCAATCACCGCAATGATCAGCGCAATTCGATCCATAACCACCATTGAAGTATACTCCTTTCTTTCAAGGTTCTGTATTAGTTTTGTTCGTCACCCGAACAATATACGAATTTTTTATCGGAAAAAGAAGAAAACTTTGGAGACGGATCAATAGGTTACTGAAAAAATGGCGTTTTGCGACTTGCGACTGTAAAAAAACCTACAAAAAGAACACTTTTACATTCTCTGTATCACATCAAAATAAAAGGAGGAATCCAAATTCATGCATTGGTCAGAAGAAATTGCAAAAAAAATCATTGATCGAAACCCCGAAAAAGAAGAATATGTTTGTGCCGCAGGTATCAGCCCCTCCGGCTCTGTCCATATCGGTAATTTCCGTGACATTGCCACCAGTCTTTTCGTGGTCAAAGCCCTGCAAAAAATGGGCAAAAAGGCACGTTTACTCTTTTCCTGGGATGAATATGACCGTTGTCGTAAAATCCCGGTCAACGTTAAAAAAGTTGTCGGCGACAGTTACGAAAAGTATATCGGATGTCCGTATGTAGATATTCCCGACCCTTGGGGATGCCATGAAAACTACGCAAAGCATTTCGAAGCGGAATTTATCGCTTCAATGGAAAAATTTGGCATTCAAATGGACTACAGATACCAAGCGGAAATGTACCGTTCCGGCAAATATAAGGACCATCTGATTCATGCTTTACGCCATCGGGGAGAAATATTCGACATTTTGGACTCTTTCAAAACCAAGGATGCGGATAAAACACCCGAGCAGCTGGCAGCCGAATCTGCCGCGGAGCGAGAAAAATACTATCCCGCAACCATTTTCTGTCCCATCTGCCATACGGATTTTACCGAAATCACCTCACTGTCGGAAGATTGCACAGAAGCGGAGTACCGTTGCCGTTGCGGTCATACGGGTCATTTTAACTTCACCAAGGATTTTGATTGCAAGCTCGGTTGGAAACCCGACTGGGCGATGCGTTGGATGTACGAAGGCGTTGATTTTGAACCGGGCGGAAAGGATCATGCCTCGCCGACAGGTTCCTACCAAAATGCACGCCTGATTTCCAAACAGGTTTTCCAATATGAAGCGCCGATTTTCCAGGGCTACGAATTTATCGGCATCAAAGGACTGAGCGGGAAGATGTCCGGTTCTTCCGGTCTTGCTTTGACACCCGATTCTTTGCTCAAACTCTATCAGCCCGAAATCATCCTCTGGCTTTACTCCAAAACAGAACCTACAAAAGCATTTGATTTTTGTTTCGATGACGGCATTCTGCGCCAATACTTTGAATTTGACAAAATGCTTTCCGATTGCCGCGCGGGAAAAGCAACCCCTGCAACGCAAGCCATCATGTACAATTGCGAAATTCCGGGAAGATGTGTGGAAACCGTTCCGATGAGTTTGCTGGTTCAGCTCGGTTCCATCGTTGACTTTAATATCCCCATGCTGGAAACCGTATTCGGAAAAATCAACATGCCCTATACACATGCACAGTTTGCGGATCGTCTGGATCGTGCAAAATATTGGCTTGAAGAGTGTGCCCCGGAGCAGGTCAATCGCTTGCGCAATACGCGTCACTTTGCCGCTTGGGAGGCTTTGCAGGCAGAAGAAAAGCAGGAAATTGCGCTTCTACACGATTACATTGCCAAAGGCGGATATACACTCGATCAGCTTAACACCGCTCTTTACGATATTCCCAAACAGGTATTCCCGCAATTAGCCGATTCGAAGGAACTGCGAACGGTACAGGGCGCCTTCTTTAAATCCGTATACAGACTTTTGATTGATAAGGAACAGGGTCCGCGCTTGTATCTTTTCCTGTTTGCCATTGATCCCGCACGGTATCTTTCCTTGCTTGACTTTTCAACACCGCAAACCGACGAGGAGCGGGCATTGGACGCCGCAAACAGTGTAAGTGAAACAGAAGAAGCGGTAAATACCGTCTCTGTCGAACCTCCGAAAGCCGAAGAGCCGCGCGGCGAGGCAGATCCCGTTCTCCCGGTTGAACCGCAAATCACCATTGAGCAATTCAATACAATCGATATGCGTGTTTGCAAAATTCTGAAGGCGGAAACCTTGCGTAAATCCAACGCATGTCTCAAACTGACCCTTGATGACGGCATCGGAGAACGTGTCATTATGTCGTCGATTAAAGCAGAATATACACCGGAATCCTTGATAGGCAAAAAAATAATTGTGGTTGCCAATTTAAAGCCCAACCGTATTTGCAATGTCAATTCACAGGGAATGCTGCTGGCAGCAACAAACACCGCCTGCGGATGCAAGGTACTGTTTGTTGACGATTGCGTTCCCACCGGCACACGGATTCATTAAAAAACAAGCTCTGCGACAGAAAATTCTCCGCAGAAAAGGAATCTCCAACAAAACAAATGAAAGGAAAATATATGAAAAACACATTCAAAATTCTTATGGCGGTGTTACTTGCTCTCCTTTTGCTGTTCGCCATTTGTGCGTGCTCTGTAGAAGGGAACGAGGGCGAAACGACCGGATCGGACAATACTACGACAACCGATTCCACGCAAGACCCCGATCAGGCAACAACAAATCCCGATGAGCAGACAACAAACGACCCCGACGAACAGACAACCAAAGAACCCGAGGAGCAAACAACAGAACCCGAAGATCCAATCGATGCCGCTTCCTTGCTTGCAAAAGCGGAAAAGCTGTTCTTGGCGCAAACTGTCATTGAAGAAAAAATGCAAACCGAATACCTTTATAAAGAGGCAGGATACAGTTTCTCAAATCAAACCGTTGAAAACTATATTTACAGCGGATCCGACCTGCAATACAGCAGCGTTGAATATGACGATCAGCAAAATGAAATTGAACAAAAAATGCTGATTATAGGTCAAACTCTGTACGTAAAATACGGCGACCAACAATATCTTATCAAACTTGATGAACACTCCAAAGCACTTCTTCTGGAACAATTTGAAAACAATGACGACCTTTTCTTGGCAATGGACCTGAGAGATGCCTCGGTGGAGGTTAAAAATGACGGATATGTCATCTCTTTGCCGCATATGATTTCCTCTTTGCTCGGAAGTGAGCCTACCTTGGAAGATACTACAATCGATTACGAAAAGTCTTCGGTCCTTTTGCAGCTGGATAAAGATTGCAATCTGCTTTCTGTCACCGCCACGGTTTCGCTCTCTTCCGTGCTTGAAACCGATTTCAACTATCAAATGACTGTAACGTCCGATTTTTCTTATGGCAAAGAGGCTCTCGTTGCCCCCGCCGATCCTTCTTCCTGGCAGGAAGCATCGTTTGAAGATGTATTTGGTTATGATCCCGCCATTGTCCCGCTTGCCAAAGATGCTGCAGCACTCCTTCTGCCCACCGAATACACAGAAGGATATATCGATGCGGATCTTCCCATTTTTGCCGATCAAATCCGGCTTTTGGGCGACTATGTCGATAATTTTTGCTCCTGCATAGTCGGTATTCGCGGAACTGTCCTCAAAGAGGGAGATGATTGGTATCTTTGCAATGCCGATAAAACACAGCGTCTTTTGCTCTTTTTCGATGATGAAATGACCGGCATTCCGGAGAGCGGGGAACAAATAAAGGCAAATGCAATGCTCTTTGTGTCATATAATTACGACGAGGACGATAATCTCGAAGAAACCGCTTGCGTAATTGTCTATGAAATGGATACCTCCGATGATCTTGTCTTTACAATACAAGCGGAAGAACCGTTAACCCTTACATATCCGACTCCTCTCTATATGGCGCCGGATACGCGTGCCGTAGCGGTCAATTACCTGCGGTCGGGAACCGTTCTTTCCTGCGTCGGACAAGCCGGTGACTGGTACCATGTTCTCGTAGAAATTACCAATGCCGACGGAACAACAGAAAAGGTCGACCGCTATGTCTACCTCGGAACCGATTCGTCCGCCGGCACGGATGACCCCACTGTAAATGACGGTCCGGTTGTCTATATTTTGGCATCCTCTCTGTGGGTGCGTTCGGAGCCTGTATTCAGTGGCGACGAGAACAAGCTCGGTCTTGTTCACAACGGAGATGTCGTCCGTGTAATCGAAAAAGGAACCAATTACTATAAGATCTATTATACAAACGAAAACGGAGAAACCCTTCAAGCATATATCAGCAATAGTCCCAAATGGGTCTCCGAAACCGCGCCGGAATAATTTCTCGCTAAAATGATCCCGCTAAACGGATGAAAACAAAAAAGGCAGAGCCGAAAGAAACGTTTTGTAACAACGATTCTTTCGACTCTGTTTTTGGTCTGTTGCGCAGAGCAAGTCAAAAGTCAATAAGAAGGCGCATCCAAATACCAATTTTCATTTTCCCAAATAAACGAAAGCGTATAAACCGTACAGGTTTCGGGATGCTCTTCGACGTAAGAGGAAATCGATACCGTCAAATAATCACGGGAACTTGGGCGAACTATTTTCATAGAAGCATAATCATACACACGTCTTCCGTGAATCAAGGGGGTAACGCTTATCGATTGACTTAACCAGGTCCCACTTTCCGTATATCTTGCCGGAAGCACGGAGTCCTCGGATGCGGCACCGACAAAGCAGGTTTCCAACACCGATTCCAAATATTCGGCAGAATAGTACTTTGCCGCCTCTTGTCTCATTTCTTCTTCGGTCAAATAAGAAGCATGCATGGATACATATTCCGCATCGACCTGACTGTTATAATAAATCATGTTTAATTCCGCATACGCAGATCCGTATTCATACACAGGCAACCCCTCGCCGAACAAAAAGGTATTGACCGTTTGGGATCCCTCTATCAGATAAACAAGACGATCATATACAGAAGACAGCGACGGCGGATTGGAAATGCCGCAAGATGACAGAAAGCACAAGAGCAGGGAAGCGGCAAGCATCACAGAAGCCGTTGTCACAGCCGATATTTTCTTTTTCGCGACATTTTTAGGTTTCATCCGATTGACCGTCCTCTGTTTGCACTCCCGTTTCCCGCAGTTCTTCCTCTGTCAAGAGCAAAGCCTCCACTCCTTGATTTTCTTCTGTCTCGGCAGGCAGTTCCACGGATTCCGTTTCCGTATCTTCCTCGGTTTCGGTCGGCTCGCTGTCATAATCCTTCCTGTCTTCCTCCATCTGTTCGTAGGTAATGCAGGTAAAGTTTGCTACCTTTTGTCCGGCTTGCAAGCGCATGACAATAACACCGGATGCAGAACGGGAATAAACGGGAATACTGTCAACACCGATACGAATAACCGTACCGCTATCCGTAATCATCAACAAGTCATCATTCTCGGAAACGGCATTGATTCCCGCGAGCTTTCCGGTTTTTTCGGAAAGATTGTGACAGGTTACACCAAAACCGCCACGGTGACGCATTTGACGGAAATCATCAAAACTTGTCCGTTTGCCCATACCGTTTTCCGTAATGGTAATCAACATTTTTCCTTCGCAAACCTGAGTAACCCCAACAACATAGTCATTGTCACGCAAACTGATTCCACGTACACCGCGCGCCGTTCTTCCGAGTGGACGAACATTTTCGTTATCAATCGTAAACCGCACAGCAGCGCCCTCGTGCGTGGCAATAATCAGGTCTACAGGCTCTTTCCCCGTACAAGTGACGAATACCAACTCATCTCCTTCATCGAGCGCCAACGCGATTTTTCCGCCCTTACGCTGATAAGCATATTCGGAAAGCAATGTGCGTTTGATAATGCCGTTCCGTGTCACCATGGTCAAATAACGGTCCTCGTCGAACCCGTTAATCGCAATCATGGAAGTCACTTTTTCTCCGGATTCAAGCTGCATCAAATTGACCAAGTTGGTCCCCTTTGCGGTTCTGCCCGCTTCGGGAATCTGGAATGCACGCATTGCCCGAACACGTCCGGTATTTGTAAAGAGCAGACAGGTGGAATGGGAGTGGACCGAAAGAACCTTTTCGATATAGTCCTCTTCCTTTGTCGCCATACCGATCACGCCCTTGCCTCCGCGCCCTTGCGCCGTGTAAACAGAGGCAGCCTGCCGTTTAATATAGCCGGCATTTGTCATCGTAATAACACAGTTGTGCTTTTCAATCAAATCTTCCAGCACAATGTCGTCCTCTGCTTCTTCAATGCGCGTACGACGTGCATCACCGAACTTCTCCTTGATTTCCAACATTTCGGTCTTAATAATATCTTTTACCTTATTCATATCTGCCAAAATGGCTCTGTATTCGGCAATTGCCGCTTCCAGCTGTGCCAATTTGTCTTCAATCTTTTTCCGCTCAAGACCGGACAGTCTGCCAAGCGTCATAGAAACAATCGCCTGTGCCTGTTCCTCGGAAAGACTCGGATTTTCTTCGCCGGCAAAGGCTTCCAAATTCAATGCCTCGGCGCTTCCGTCATTATTCGACCTTCCGTCGAACCGCTTCATCAAATTTATTTTTGCAGTGGGCTGGTCGGGAGAAGAGCGAATAATGCTGATAACCTCATCAATATTATCAATCGCGAGCTTATATCCTTCGTAAATGTGAGCGTCATGAAGCGCCGCATTTAAGTCGAATTGTGTTCTGCGAATAATCACACTTTCTTGATGTGTGATATAATAATCCAAAATCTGTGCCAGATTCATTGTTTTCGGCTCATTGTTGACAATCGCAAGCATGTTGATTGCACATGTATCCTGTAATTGAGAATATTTATAGAGCTGATTCAAAATAATCTGTCCGTTTGCCTCTCGTTTATACTCGATGACAATTCTCATGCCGCTTCTGCCCGATTCATCCCGAATATCCGTAATTCCTTCAATACGTTTATCCTTCACAAGATCGGCAATTGCCGCACAAAGCATGCTCTTGTTGACGCCGTAGGGAATTTCAGACACAATGATACGGCGCTTATCTTCTTCAATTTCCGCTTTTGCACGGACATTGACACGACCCTTACCGGTCAAATATGCCTCTTTGATTCCGTTTGTGCCGTAAATGGTCGCCGCGGTTGGGAAATCCGGACCCTTTATAAACTGCATCAAATCAAAGATGGAACAATCGGGATGCTCCATTCTGTAAACGGTTGCATCAATTACTTCTCCGAGATTATGCGTCGGAATATTGGTTGCCATACCAACCGCAATACCGACACTTCCGTTAACAAGCAGATTCGGGAAACGAGCGGGAAGTACTTCCGGTTCGCGCAAACGATTATCGAAATTCGGAATCATATTGACAACATCCTTGTCCAAATCCCTTGTCATTTCGTTTGCAATTTTTTCCAATCTCGCTTCTGTATAACGGTATGCGGCAGGCGGGTCTCCGTCCACGGAACCAAAGTTGCCTTTTCCGTCAACCAACGGATAACGCAAAGAAAAATCCTGTGCCATGCGAACCATAGAACCGTACACCGAGGAATCTCCGTGCGGATGATACCGTCCCAAAACATTACCGACGGTTGTTGCCGATTTGCAATACGGACGATCCTGTGTCAAATGTTCTTCATACATTGAGTAAATAATACGCCGTTGTCCCGGCTTCATACCGTCTCTGACATCGGGAAGTGCACGTGCAATAATAACCGACATCGCATACTCAATAAATGATTTTCTGACTTCTTTTTCAATTTCGACATCGACAATTTTTTGATTTTCAAATACGATGCTCTCGATTTCTCTATCTTTTTTACTCACTTTTTTGCCCTTTCCTTTACACGTTATGGTTTTTATGTTTATATCCAATCCGACAAATAAAATATATTGAGAAATACACAAAGGGGAATGCCGTAACCGTCGCAAAAAACGCCGGCAACATTTCTTTGATAAAAAAAGTGGACAGGCTAAACTCCCCGATACGAAAAACAGCTCCGATCAACACGGCAAACATATCGGATATGCATGCCGTTGCACAAACGGCAATGCGTGACAGTCGGGAATCGGTGGGGAGCCATCGTTCGCAAATCGGTCCCAAATACCCGCAAAGCATATAAAAAAGCGGATAAACGGTTATTGTTTCGCTTCCGACTGCAAAACGCAAAATGCCCGCAAATATGCCAAAACCGGCTCCGTACTTTTCTCCGCACAAAAGTCCCAGGGAAACCGTACATGCAAGCAATAAATCCGGAATCCCTCCAAACAAACGAACAGAAGTAAATACGGTTGTCTGCAAACTTATCAACAATAATGCAAACAGTAAAATCGCAAACAGAAAAATAAGATCGGTTTTATCGAAATGTAATTCTTTTTTCATGGAACCGTTCCTTCTGCATTTGTGTTTTCTGTGTTTTCCGTTTCCTCGGTCGCTTCCTGTTGATTTGAAAAATCGGTTATAATCAAAACCTGTTCTATTTTTTCAAAATCAACAGCAGGGGAAACAGTTGCCGAAAGTGTACGTGAATAGGCGTCGTATGCAACCTCCGATACCGTACCGATTAAAAGACCGCGCGGATATATGCTGCCGTCTCCGTTTGTATAAACGGAATCTCCCACATAAAAAACCGCTTTTTCATCAATATAGGAAAGCTGTACATTCCCATCGGCTTTCAAATTGTAACTGCCTTTCAATATACCGTATACATTTCTTTGCGGAATATACGCACCGACCGATGTCCCCGCTTCTATGATTGCGGTTATTTTGCAAGTAAACGCACTGACCGAAGATACATAGCCGACCACACCGTCTGTTGTTATTACCGGCATATTTTTTCGAACGCCGTCTTTTTCGCCTTTATCAACCTTAAAAACCGTCATATAGGAAACGGATTCTTTGGCAATTACTTTTGCATCGATAAAAACGAATGAAGAATAATCGGATGCGATATTCATATACCGTCGCAGTGCGGCATTTTCTTCGGTTGCATATTTTTGCCGTTCCAAATCCGCACGCAGGGAGTTGATTTCTTCTTTGAGCTCTTGATTTTCCTTTTGCAGCGCATCAACAGATGAAAAATACAATCCAAATCCGGAAATTCCATCGGTTATTTTTTGCAAACACCACTGAAAAGGAGTGCAAACGGCATCCATCATACCGGAAATATACGGAGTCAGTCCCATGGCAGAAAAAACAGAAAGAAAAATCGAAACGGTCACTGCAATCGAACAAAAGACAATAAATAACTTATTCTTTAAAGAATGCATGGATTTTCTTCTTTCCAATCAGTTTTTCACAGCAACAAACATTGCTTTTCCCTCTTAAAATCACGTTTTGCACATTCTTTTCCACAGGCTGTGGAAAAGAATGTGTGCAAAACCCTGTCAATTTTTGTCCGATAAGAGGTAATTCCGAAAAGATAAGACATTTACCGTAAATAGCGCTGTAAGTTGCAAACTGTTTTTTAAATATCTAAATTTTCCGCAAATTTGGCGTTTGATTCAATAAATTCACGGCGAGGATCTACTTTATCACCCATCAAAAGAGAAAAAATCGCATCACATTTGATGGCATCTTCAATCGTCACACGTAAAATGGTACGATTGCGCGGATCCATGGTTGTTTCAAATAATTCTGTATAGTCCATTTCGCCGAGACCCTTGTATCTGTCAGCTTCTACGTTGGTTCCGCCGAGTTCGGCAATATAACGGTCTCTTTCTTCATCCGAATACGCATAACGGGAGTTAAGCTGTTTACCGCCGGAACGTCTGTATACCTTATAAAGGGGCGGCTGCGCCAAATAAACATGCCCTTCTTCGATTAATTTACGCATATGACGGAAAAAGAATGTTAAAATCAAAATACGAATATGAGAACCGTCCACATCGGCATCCGCCATGATAATAATTTTTCCGTAGCGAAGTTTTGTTATATCAAATTCATCACCGATACCGCATCCGAGCGCTTGAATAATCGGAATCAGAGAAGCATTGGAATACACCTTATCGACTCTTGTTTTTTCAACATTCAACACTTTGCCGCGCAACGGTAAAATCGCTTGAAAACGAGATTCTCTTCCTTGTTTTGCAGAGCCGCCTGCCGAATCTCCCTCTACCAAATACAGTTCGGTCAATTCCGCATTTCTTTCTTGGCAGTCGGCAAGTTTTCCGGGAAGGGAAGAACCCTTTAAAACACCCTTACGTGCCGTTTCTCTTGCCTTTCTTGCTTCTTCTCTTGCGCGAGATGCAGTCAAGGCTTTTTCAATAATGGTTTTTCCGCTGACAGGATTTTCTTCTAAATATTCCGCAAATTTTTGTGTCACAACATTGTCAACCAAAACACGGATAAAAGAGTTTCCGAGTTTTGCTTTGGTCTGGCTTTCAAACTGTGCATCTTCCAGTTTGACACTGACAACGGCAACAATACCTTCTCTTACGTCTTCACCCGAAAGGTTTTTATCACTTGCCTTCAATATGCCCGTTTTTCTTGCATAATCATTCAAAACACGTGTGAGTCCGGTTTTAAATCCCGTTTCATGTGTTCCGCCTTCCAACGTATACATATTATTTGCAAACGTCATCAAACACTCATCATAGCTGTCATTATATTGAAAAGCTACTTCTACAACACTTCCGTCTTTTTCACCCTTCATGTAAATGACGTCGGAATGAATCGGTTCCGCATATTTCTTTTTTGTCAAATATTCCACAAAGCTGACAATGCCACCTTCGTATTTCAAATCTGTTTCCGGATAAAAATTGCGATTTCCTTCGGTATCCTCTTCAAAATGTAATTTATTTTCGTCATCTTCAAATTCCTGTACTTCCTCTTCGGGAATCGGATGTCGCAAATCAACTAAAACAATTCTTACACCCGCGTTCAAAAATGCCTGTTCACGCAAACGGTCAAGCAATATTTCATAATCGAAAACGGTTTCTTCGAAAATAGTCGAATCGGGTTTGAACGTAACACGTACACCGTGCGGATATTCGGGACTTTCTCCTTCGCAACGGAATTGACGAGCGACAGTACCGCGTTCAAACCGTTCCGTATATTTCTTTCCATCCACATAGTCTTCAAGCTCAAGCCATTCCGACAGTGCATTTACAACCGAAGCACCAACACCGTGCAAGCCGCCGGCTATTTTATAACCGCCTCCGCCGAACTTTCCGCCCGCATGCAAAATCGTATATACAACTTCAGGTGTAGGAATTCCTTCCTTCGGATGCATTCCTGCCGGAATTCCGCGTCCGTTATCCGATACGGTAATACTTTCATCAGGATTTATGGTTACGGTTATTTTATCGCAATATCCCGCAAGTGCTTCATCAATCGAGTTATCTACAATTTCGTAAACCAAATGATGCAATCCGCGAATTGAGGTTGTGCCGATATACATACCCGGGCGCTTACGAACCGCTTCCAACCCTTCCAAAACCTGAATTTCATTCTCACTGTATTGATTTTGTACCGTTTCTTGTATTTCTGCCATAAGTTGATCCCTTCTTTTTCTCATTCATAGTCTTTATCTGTCTTCATTCTGCCGTATAACACTGCAGTAGACAATTGAGAAAAACATATTTTAAAATTTCCATTTTCTTTGTATAGTAACATAGATTTCGGTAATTCTTCTTTAGCTGTCTCCACCAAGCCTTTTTTTTCCGCATCGGCAAGATATTTTCTGGTTATGAAAGATACCGTTGCCGTATCCGCATCCAAAATAGCCACAATATCTCTGATCTTTATGTTTTTATTGTTTCCGACATGCAGATACATTTACTTATCCCCGCTTTGCGGCATATATTTACCGTTTTTCACATAGACGGTATATACATCTTTCATTTTACTGTCTTTTATAGGAAAATCACATGCTGTCATAATTACCTGCTTTCCTTCTGTTTTGTGCAAAAGATACTGTTGTCTGTCTGCATCCAATTCGGATAAAACATCATCAAACAAGAAAACCGGATAATCTCCGCCGAATTTTCTTCGGCAAATTTCTCCTTCCGCAAGTTTCAATGCCAAAGCAATTGATCTCTGTTGCCCTTGAGAAGCAAAAATTCGCGCAGGATTGCCGTCAAG
>CAZMAZ010000002.1:32295-34480 GCA_964564255.1 uncultured Clostridium sp.
GCTTCTCGCAAAAGTTTTCCGCGTTGCTTCAGCAATTGATTCACCTTTTGCAAGGATTGCAAATAAACAGGATAAAGCTGTGAAATGGCAACATCCAAAAAGTTTCGGCGAACACCGGGACCGTCTTTTATCAAAGATAAATGCTCCGGACAAAAAAGCACAACACGGAAAGCACCGACAACATCCGACATTTTTGTAATTCTGACATGATTTTGCTCCACATGACGATGTCGGCGATCTCCTGTAAAACGCATAGTCACATTTTGTTTTCGCAAAGAATCGGTAAAATCATTTGACAAAACAGCACAGTCAGACCCGAATCTAAGCATTTCATTGTCATGTGCTTGCCGAAAGCTGCGTCCCAAAGCAGTATAATAAATAGCTTCCAGCAAATTGGTTTTTCCTTGTGCGTTTTTTCCTATCAGAACATTAACTCCGGGTCCGAAAGAAAGATTGGCATTTTCAATATTTCTGAAATTTTGAATACGAATTTGTTCGCATTGCATAAATAACGGAATTATTCTTTGATTCTTACGGGAAGCAACATAAAGAATTCTTTTTCATCTTCTTTTGCTTCCGCATCACAAGGTTGAATATTGATTCCCGCCAAGGGCGAAGAAAGATCGATACGAAGAACTTGTCCCGAGCAAGCGCGCATACAATCCATTAAATAACGGTTACTGAAGCCAATCAAAATATCATCGCCTTGATGTTCAATTGCCACCTCATCGTATGTGCTGCCATATGCCGAATCCGCCAAAATCTTTAACATATTCGATTCAATACGCAATTTTACATAGGATCTGATTGCACCGACAATTTTATCTTCCGTAATCAAAGCAGCGCGTTCCAGTGCGGAAAGAAAATGGAGACGGTTTATTTCTATCGATATTTTGTGCGTTTGAATGATAAACCGATTATAGTCTATATATTCACCGTTAATCAAACGAGAAAAAATAATCAAATTTTCCGTATGGAGTACAACATTTTTGTGACTGACATAAACGGTAACCTTTTTTTCCGGATCGTCCGATAAAAGGCGAATCAACTCGGTAACGGTTTTTGACGGAATAATGAATTTGTAATCTATTTTTTCGGTTTGTTCGGGATTCAAATGTTCCGGTGTGACATGCGCGGAGCACTTTGCAAGTTTTATGGTATCACAAGAAACCATTTCAATATTTTCTTCATTCAATTTGACAAAACAGCCGTTCAAAATAGCACGTTGGTCATTGATTCCCATCGCAAAAGATACTTTGGAAAACATTTTTTTCAAAACAGACTGCGCAATTATAAATCCGTTTGTTCCCACAAGACGCGGAACCTCCGGAAACTCTTCAGCCGACAGGGCATTCATTTTGTGAGAAGAAATACCGGAAACAATATTGGCAATCATTTTTTCGTTTACGTGTAATGTCAGTTCTTCTCCTTCCATAACACGAATGGTTTGATTGAATTTAATTGCGCTGATAATACAGGAACCCGGTTCCTCTACTCGACAGGGAACCGTAATCCGAATTCCTTTTTCAAGGTCATAGGTTGTCATAACACAATTATCATCTTCTTTCGTTTCAATCAAAATACCCTCTGTTACCGCTATCGAAGATTTGCCGACAGCTCCCAGTAAAGGGGTAATCAAATTTGCAAGTTCTTGACGGTTAAAAATTATTTTCATTTTTCTTTTTCCTTTCGGTTACGGTAATTCGTTTGTTTTTAATTTGAAATAATTGCGCGTATGTCGCGTGCAAAGTCAAGAATAAAAGAATAACAGATATTTATTTTTTATTCGCAGTAGGAAATGTGGAAACTGTTGAAATATATGTTTTTATATAATTAAGGAAGAAAAACGCAGAGGCGCACATATTTCAAAAGTAAAATTATGTGGAAAACAAAATTGCAAAAAAGAAACAGAAAGAACGAGTTGAGAAATATTTCGTTTTTTAGCATTATTTACTTTGTATGTTGTGTTTCACTTTTCCACCTTTTTCAATGTGGAAAATGTGGAAAACTTTCTTTTTTCCGCTTTTCTGAGACATTTTGAAAGATACAAGGTAAGAAAAAAGGATTTTTATTAGGAAAATAAAGTGGAAAACATATTGAAAAGAAGCGGAAGAAAAATGTGTAAAAAATTTTTATGTTGAAAACAATCCCAAAAAGTCCTCGCTATCGTGTGAGTAAACCTAAG
>CAZMAZ010000003.1:0-33894 GCA_964564255.1 uncultured Clostridium sp.
GTTTTAAAACGCCGAGAATTCGATCGGATGAGATTTTGAAACAAGGGGTGTATTTGATGTTTTAAGATGATTATTTTGCTTTTGTTGCGATTTCGGTCAATGCATCTTGCATAAATGCATCCACCGTAACGCCGTTGGTAACTTCGCCCTTACGGGAACGCACCGAAACCGTGCCGCTCTCGACCTCTTTGCCGCCAACTACCAACATATACGGAATTTTTTCTTGCTGTGCCGCGCGGATCTTGTATCCAATGGTGTTATTACTCTTGTCAACCTCAACTCGCATTCCTGCCGCAGAATAGCGATCGGCAATCTGCATGCAATATTCCATCTCATTTTCGCCCATGGGCAAAATACGCACCTGAACAGGCGACATCCACATTGGCAGTGCTCCCGCATATTTCTCAATCAAATATGCCAAGGTACGCTCATAGCAACCAAGAGAGGTGCGATGAATGATATACGGGCGCTTGAGTTGTCCGTCCGAATCTACATAAGACATATCGAACTGTTCTGCCAACAGCTGGTCAACCTGAATGGTTACGATGGTATCTTCTTTGCCGAAAACGTTTTTGTACTGAATATCCAACTTAGGACCGTAGAACGCCGCCTCGTCAATACCAATCGTATAGTCCACATGCAAATCGTCCAAAATTTTGCCCATGATAGATTGTGCCTCATCCCATTGTTCGGGAGTACCGATATATTTGGTTCCCGCCTTTGCAGGATCCCACTGTGAAAAGCGGAATGTGCAGTTTTCAAGCATTCCCACCGTATCCAAAACATATTTGGCAAGTTCCAAACATCCGCGGAATTCGTCTTCCAACTGTTCGGGGCGCAAAATATAATGCCCCTCTGAAATTGTAAACTGCCGCACACGAATCAGTCCGTGCATTTCACCGGAATCCTCATTGCGGAACAATGTCGAAGTTTCGGTTAAACGCATGGGCAAATCTCGATAAGAGCGCTTTTTGTTAAGAAATACTTGATATTGGAACGGGCAGGTCATGGGACGCAAAGCAAAGCATTCTTTTGTTTCGTCGTCCGGATCTCCCAAAACAAACATGCCGTCAAGATAATGATCCCAGTGTCCGGAAATTTTATACAGTTCCCTTTTTGCCATATACGGTGTTTTTGTTAACTGACATCCGCGCTTTTGTTCTTCGTCCTCTATCCAACGTTGCAAAATCTGAATAACTCTTGCGCCCTTGGGAAGTAAGATAGGAAGACCTTGTCCGATCACATCAACCGTTGTAAAATATTCCAATTCCCGTCCCAATTTATTGTGGTCGCGCTTTCTCGCTTCTTCCTGCTGCGTCAAAAATGCATTCATTTCCTCTTTGTTCGGATATGCAATTCCATAGATGCGTTGCAGCTGTTTGTTCTTCTGATCGCCCTTCCAATATGCGCCGGTGCACTGTGTCAGCTTTAAAGCCTTGACGGCACCTGTAGAAAAGAGATGAGGACCCGCACAAAGATCTGTAAATTCTCCCTGCTTATAGAAACTGATCACGGCATCATCGGGAAGCTCTTCAATCAACTGCACCTTATACGGCTCGTCCTTTTCGCGCATCAAAGCAATTGCTTCCTCACGAGGCAATTCAAAACGCTCTATGCGTATATTTTCCTTTACTATCCGCTTCATTTCGTCTTCCAGCTTTTTCAGTACTTCCGGCGTAAAAGGAAGGTCGCTGTCAATGTCATAGTAAAAACCGTTTTCAATAGCGGGACCTATGGTCAACTTCGCCTGCGGGAACAAACGCTTGACTGCCTGCGCCAAGATATGAGACGCGGTATGCCGGAACACATGTTTTCCTTCTTCGTCCGCAAAGGTCAGAAGATTGACATCTGCATCTGCCGTCAAAAGAGCGGTCAGCTCACAGACTTTTCCGTCGACCGAAGCGGCAATTACGGAACGATCAATCAGTTCCGCCTCCTTCGCCGCATCGTAAACTGTCACGGGATTTTCAAAAGTTACCTGTTTTTCTCCGAATTTGATTATCATAATTTGATCCTCCTCAAATAATCTTATACCATAATTTTATATCATTAAAATGATTGTCAAAACGATTCTTAAAACAATGAGAAAAGCAACAAAAGAGCACCCCGACACGAAACACGATTTTGCCTGATTAAATCAGTACAAGTCAAATCGTTTATCCATGCCGGGGTGCGCCGCTCTAACGGCACACGGTTCCACCCGTGCTTTCACTCATTTATGGGCACCGATAATCGGAGGTGCCTTTATTCGATTTTATAAAATTAATTTTCGAAAGGCGGTACCGTTTTGCCGTCCCCGAGAACTTCCACCAACCGTTCCCTCTCTGTGCGATTCGATACAAAACGACATATTCTTTCGATTTCTTTCGATTTTCAGACTTGATTCTCCGAATCTTACCGCGATTCCTTTCTTCGATTGTACTCCGAACGCGGATTGACAATTTCACGCCAATCCAAGTCACCACGCTCCAGCGCCATAATCAGCACTTCGGCTGTCGCAATATTCGTAGCAACGGGGACGTTGTAAAGATCACACATCCGAAGCAATTCATGCTCTTCTCTGCTAATCACATCCGACGGTCTGGTATCACGAAAATCAATTAAAATATCAATCTCGTTATAAGCAATGCGCGAAGCGATTTGCTGTTCTCCACCCTGCTCTCCGGTCAGAAGTCGTTCGATTTTCAAGCCGGTCGCATCCGAAATATATTTCGCAGTAATGCTGGTTGCGAAAAGATTATGCTTGCTGAGTATTCCGCAATACGCGGTACAAAACTGCGTCATCAATTCCTTTTTCATGTCATGCGCGATGATAGCTATTTCCATATTACACTCTCCTGTCCGTATTTTTACGATTTCGGTCTTCAAGCTCATAGGTAATAAAACCCGAGAAAACTCTGAAACCAGAACCATTATAACACAATCCGAGCAGTCTGTCAAGATGGCGGAAGAACATTTTCACTAAAAAATTATATAAAATTATATTTTTCGCACTTCGGGACACGCCGGATAAACAGCACGCTCCCCGCCAATCAGTTTCGGACGGGTTCTTGCAGCCAGCAGTTGCGCTTCTCCTATGCGAGTCACGCTCAAACGGACAGGTACCGCTACCTCTTTCAAATGCATACCGATAAGGGTCCCGCCAATGTCCATTCCCGCATGGGCTCGAATATGTTCAACCGCAACAGGATCCTGCATGTGCTTCCAAACAGCAGTAGCAAACGATCCGCCCGCATGCGGTTGTGGCAACACACATACAGGATCATATCCGTATGCTTCCGCCGCCAATCGTTCTATTATAATGGCACGATTCAAATGTTCGCAGCACTGTGCGCACAAATAAATCCCGTGTGCACTTAAAGCTTCTTCAATTCCCATACAAACCGCTTCCGCCGCCTCCGGGCTGGATGATTTCCCTATGCTTTCCCCGATAATTTCCGAAGAAGAGCAACCGACAACAAGCAGCTGCCCTTTACGAATACCGGAAATCTTGATTAGTTCTTCGGTTGCTTGCTTTGCGGCATAGCGCAATTGCTCCTCAAATGCAAAGAAAATCTGACCTTGATCTGTCATTTTCTGTCTTGTCCTTTCTTTGTTTCCTTTTTCGTTTTTTATCCCAAAGAAACAATTATGACTTTGCTTCTCCGACAGCGTCTTTGTCACAAATAAGTGTCACATCGCCATGCAATCGAAGGAAGGTAGCGGGACAGTCACAACAAACACTGCCCTCAAGCAAACGGCTCACGGCTTGCTGCTTCTCTTTTCCGCTTGCAAGCAAAACAATCTTGCGCGCGGACAAAATGGTCCCCATCCCCATGGTCAGTGCAAATCGCGGAACTTCTTCTTCATTCTTGAAAAAACGTGCGTTTGCGTGAATCGTATCGGCTGTCAGGGGCGTAATATGTGTTGCCGGGTAAAGCACCTCTCCCGGTTCGTTAAAAGCAATATGTCCGTTCCTGCCAATGCCGAGTAATTGAATATCCACGCCGCCAAGTGATCTTACAAAGGTTTCATATCGCGCCGCTTCCGCGTCTGCATCGGATGCAGAACCGCTCGGCAAATGCGTGTTTTCCTTTTTGATATTGACACGGTCAAACAAGTGCTTATTCATAAAATAGCGGTAACTTTGCTCATTTTCGGGTGAAATCGGATAATATTCATCCAAATTAACTGTCGTGATTCTCGAAAAATCAATCTCCCCGTTTTGATTCATAGCAACCAAACGGTCATAAGTCCCTTCCGGTGTTGATCCTGTCGCCAAGCCCAAAACTGCATGCGGATTGTGATTGATTACCTTTGCAATCGTTGCGGCGGCAATGGCGGACATTTCGTCGTAATTCTTACATACGATTACCTGCATGGTACTTTCTCCCTTCACTATTGCGATTTAGCCGATTATATTTTAGAGGTGCCCTTAAAAAAACTATCCGATACGGTCACTGCCGTCATCGGGAATCACTTCCTTAACCGCGGCGATTGCACATTCAATCATGGAATCGTCCGGTTCATAGACAGTCAGACGTTGCAACCACAGTCCGGGCGTTGAGATAATACGCGTCAACAAATTGTCATGCCGACCCGCAAACTTAATCAATTCATAGCCGATACCGACTGTAAGCGGAATCAACAGAAGTTTAATGCACCAACGCAACGCCAGCGGCATAGCAACATCAGAGCCACTGATCAAATAATAAAGCGGGTCTATCAAAAACGAAATAAAAATACCGACAAGCGCCATCAGAACAAGAAAAGATGTGCCGCAACGTGGGTGAAACCGTCTTTGCAGTCGCACATTTTCAACCGTAAGCGGAAGACCGTGTTCATAGCAAAAAATGGTTTTATGCTCTGCACCATGATACTGAAAAGTGCGGCGAATGTCTTTCATCAGCGAAACCGCAGCCATATATCCGACGAGAAGCAAAATTCTTGCCACGCCTTCGATCAGGGATTTATAAAGTGAAGTCAGTGCCACATGTCCTTCCGGTTGCAATGCGGGAATAAGATGCGCAAGTCCGCTGTAAATCAATGTGGGAACAATGATGAACAAACCGACCGCAAGTCCTACACCGAGAATCACACCGAGCGCCATGACAAGAAAAGAAAGGAAAGAATCCCCGCTTTTTTGTTCTGCAGAAGCCTGTTTGCAAGGTTCTTCCGACTGTGCCTGTGTTTCCGAGTGCTCCGGCTGTTCACTTGCTTCGGGCGCTTCTTGAATTTCCGTTTCGGTGATTTCGACGGAAGCATTCTTTCCGGCAGCTTTTTTTGCTTCCTTTTGACGTTTTTTCTCTTCCTTTTCGCGTGCCAATTCGGCTTCTGCCTCATCCAAGCCCGACAACTGGGCAGAGCGCATTAAATACTTGTATCCGCTCTTCATGGAATCCGCAAAATTAAATATCCCCCGAACAAACGGAATCCTTGCGACTTTTTTGTGCTTGGAAAATGTGGTTGGTTCTTTCTCAATCACAATTTCTCCGTCCGGATTGCGTACTGCCATCGCGGTCATTTGCGGACCGCGCATCATAATACCTTCGATCAACGCCTGACCCCCTATGGAAGTCTTGATTGCAGTTTGATTATATGTCTCTTTTCGTCTGCTCATGCTCGCTCCTTCTTCTTTGTTTTTTTGCTTTGCGTATTTTTTATTCCTCGCTCAATAGCCTATCACATATGTATGAACACAGTGTGAATGCCGCATGACAGGCAATTGACAATTGCCACCATTGCCTTTTTTGCCTTACATTTATCGACTCTTTGGTCAGTTATCGTCCTCGCGATCATACGGTGTTTTGCGATCTACGGTTCCGTCGCGGTCGTCATCATAGTACACTGTATCAATTTTACCGTCTCCCGTCGTATCGGCAAAAATAACATCGGGGTGCTGTTTTGCCGACATACGTGCCGCTTTGGAAAGCGTAACACAGCCGACAATCGCATAAACAACAGAAGCGGCACAACAAACAATACCTGCGATTCGGATAATCCAACACAACGCACCGATTGCACCGTCCGCCAAGGTTCCCGGAAACAAAACAGCAATAACAATGCCAAGAATCAGGCGAGGCAGTTCGGCACGCAGTTGTGCCTTTCTATCACAGGCTGTGATCAGCCGTACTATCGGCATAATCAAAAGATAAAGCGCCACAAGCGCAGAAATAATCGGTCCTTGATTGATTAAAAGCAGAATACCGAATACAACACCGATTGCCGACAAAATTAAGGTAGGCAGTGCATTATTTTCTCCAATGTGCAAAGCGGAAGTAATCAATCCCGGCAAATGCACCAAAATAATAACGACGCCGATAACCAGCATAGTGATATGCAAAACCATAGAAACCACTTCGGGACGAGACAGTATTATCATCAATATTCCGATACAAGCACCGATTGCCGCACTAACCAAGACACCGGTCATAGCCCTTTTCAAATGAGCGGCATCCATTGATTCCTGATTTTTTTGCTTTTTCATAATTTCCTCCGTTCAGCCGCCTTACGGCGGCAAAATTTACTATGGGTTCTCCATCTCACACCAAGGAAGCCGATTTTCCGAAGTATCGGCACTCCGAGGTATGCGAAATTTTCAAAGGTGCCCTTTATTATTTTGTGCACCGCCGTGTCGATATACATATTCGGAAAGCAGCGGAAGAATTGCGGATGGGACAAGCTCAGCAACAGAGTCGCCATTGTACAACCGGTTTCTTACACAAGTGGAGCTGAGTTCTGCCCATTTGGCATCTGACGGCATATACAAAGTCTCGGCACGCAGGTCGTGTTCACGATTCCAATACGCCTGCTTTTGTTCAAACAGAAAATCCGTTTGATTACGAACGCCTTTAACAATGCAATCCGCTCCCGTTTCTTCAAAAAGATGAATCAAAAGCCCGCTTCCCGACAAAACCTGTACTCGCTCCAGTGATTGGCAAGCAACGCGCACCAAATCTACACGCTCCTGCCGTGTAAATAAATACTGCTTACATGTTTGTGCGGCTCCGTATTTCGCCGCATCGTTATCCATAACCGCCACGATAACACGGTCGAAAATTTGCGCAGTTCTGCAAATCACATCAAGATGCCCAAGCGTAATCGGATCGTAACTGCCCGGAATTAACGCAACCTTCATAACACTGTCTCTCCCGTATACTCGGCGCCGGTTTCAATATCGGCGCACGGTTCCAAAAGTGTGATATACACCTGCCCATATCGATTCTGACGCCGAACCGTATACTGCGCCGAAAGATTCGTATCTCCGCCCCAAATGTCTTCGGGAGCTGCACTTTCACAAATTATTAACGAAGTCGGACGTAAAACACTGTTTTTTTGCAATGCTCGCAGTACAGCCGGCAGACATTTGTCCGCATAAGGCGGATCAAGGAAAATAAAATCATACTTAACATGTCCTCCGCGCATGCGCAGAAAATCGCTCCACGACGCACGTACAATCGTGCAAGCATCTGCCAAGCGCGTTTTGGCGGCATTGGCTTCCACTGCACGAATTGCGGTTTTGGCAGAATCTACAAAGGTAGCATGCGCCGCGCCGCGTGAAAGCGCTTCCAATCCTAATTGCCCCGATCCCGCAAATAAATCCAACACTTCTTTTTCCGCAAGATCAAATTGAATCATGGAGAAAACCGCCTCTTTGACCTGTGCAAGTGTCGGTCTCGTATCCTCTCCCGCAGGCGCAACAAGCCCGCATCCTTTTGCTTTTCCCGTAATAATTCTCATTTTTCGTTTCTCCGTTTTCACTTGTTCTTATCTGTCTGCTTTATCCTTTTTATCATTTTTACTTTGAAAATAGGCAACAACAGCGGCAGCATCTCGTTTACTGATTCCGCGAATTTCCGCTATACGGATCTCCTCTGCTTCCGCCAGGGCGGACATACTGCCAAAGGCGGACAGCAAAATCTTGGCTTTTGTCGGGCCGATACCGGGAATGGCGGTCAATGCGGAAGAACGCAGTGTTTTTCGTTTCGCCGCTTGCATTCGCTGTAAAGTAAAGCGATGGACCTCTTCCTGCAATTTGTACAAAAACACATAAACCGCATTTTCGCGTGCGATGTTTATTTCTTCCCTGTCCGTACACAAAGCGCGCGTCTTATGGTAGGCATCCTTCACCATTCCGAAAACAGGAATGTCCTCTCCCTGCTCTTTCAGTACCTGTCGTATTACCGCAACATGATTCATCCCGCCATCCAGCAAAATCAAATCGGGACGATGCGAAAAAGAACCGTCTTGATCCTGAAAATGTGCTATTCTGCGAGAAATGGCTTCTTTCATACTGGCGTAGTCATCCGTGCCCTCAACCGATGCAATTCGAAAATATCTGTAATCACTTTTGCAAAATTTACCGTTTTCACAAACAATCATGCCTGCCGTTAGATGTTCATCTCCGTAATTGGAAATATCGTACACTTCAATCCGAACAGGATAGGTATCCAGTAAAAGGAGCTCACACAATCGCGTCAATACACCGTCATCCCGTTCCGCTTCTTTTCGTGCGGATCGAACCGCTTCTTCCGCATTTGCTCGCACTGTTTCGCAAAGAGAGCGACTACCGCCTCGCGCAGGTGTTCTTACCTGCACACGGTGTGTTGCGCGCTGTGAAAGATAATCCGCAAGCAATTCGCGGTCCTCTTCTTCCGGATCGAAAGATAAAAGAACGGTACGCGGTACATCATCACGCCTGCTGTAATATTCGTACAAAAAGGAAATAACAGCACTTTCGTCCGCAATGGCATCCCGCCCAAACGAAAAACGGTCGGTGTCCGCAACAATCCCCGAACGAATGGAAAAAATCGAAATACATGCGCCGAAATCGTCGGTATAAAATCCGATAGCATCTTCTTCGGTATCGGGCGATTCCACTACATGCTGCTTGGAACGCAAACGATCCAATGCCGCAATAGCATCTCGACACCGTGCCGCCGTTTCGTACCGCTCCTCTTCGGCGGCACGCAACATTTCTTGGTTTAATGCATTTTTAGCTCCGCTGATATTGCCACGCAAAATGTCCGCCGCGGTATGAATCAACTCTGCATACTCTTGCGCAGAAATCTGTCCCGTACAAACCCCGCAACACTGCTTCATCTGATAGTAAATACAGGGGCGGGTAGTTCCTATATCACGAGGAAATTGTCGCTTGCAACTCGGTAGCCCCAGCGTCCGCCTAAGCATGCCGATCACAGCATAAACAGTAGATACTCCGGAATAGGGTCCAAAATACTTCCCTTTGTCATTTTTCCGCTGTCTGGTCATCACAAGTGTTGGATAAGGTCCATCTGTAATTTTGATATAAGGGTAAGACTTTGCATCCTTAAGACGAATATTGTATTTGGGAGAATATCGTTTGATCAATGTGTTTTCAAGCGTCAGGGCTTCAATTTCGGTTGAACAGATATAATAATCAAAATCCACAACAGATGCAACCATTCGTTCGGTTTTGATGTTTTTTTCTCCTGCGCGAAAATACTGTGAAACGCGATTTTTTAATTTACGCGACTTTCCTACATAAATAACCGTCCCATCTCTTCCGCGCATTACATAAACGCCCGGACAAAGCGGCAAAGTATTTGCTTTTTCCAAAAGCTTTTCTAACTCCTGCGCACGAATTGCCATATGCTTTCCTCCTTCCCGATCAATAAACTTTGATCGGTTCCTTTTCCCGGTTGTTTGCTCTTTTGACACATACAGCAAAAAGGCGGCACGCGATGCATCGCAAATGATGCTGTCCGCCATGCCGCCGTCTCGGTGCAATCTTATTCCGCAAAACCGGAGTTGACCAATGCCTCCAAACCGTCGATCGCGGCATTCTCGTCTTGCCCGTCTGCAATCAAACGAACAGTCATGCCCTTTGCGATTCCTAACGACAAGACTCCAAGAAGGCTCTTCGCATTGACCTTTCTGTCATCCTTTTCAATCCAAATGGAACACTTGTAGCAATTCGCCTTTTGAATGAAAAATGTTGCCGGCCTTGCATGTAATCCGCGCGTATTGGTAATAACGATGTCACGGGTTTTCATATAACTCTCCTCTATTCCTCTGTTCGGCTTTACAGGTGCTTTCCCTGCTTTCGTACATACTGTAAATAGTATATCAAAAGGAGGTGGCAAAATCAAGAGTATTTTTGGAGATTTTACATGGAAATGATTTTTCGAATTTGTGTGTATTGCACAAAAGAAGCTACAGCAAATCCACATTATAACCGAAACCTCGTATTTTTTCGCGTTTAAAGTAATATTTTTTACATTTGTTACCAAGTGTCATTCAAAACTCCGCGGTTTGCAAGATTGAGAACCACTCTTCTCTATGATCCCTCCTTCCCTCAAAAATTCCTTTCCGCACTGTTTTTTTGCGATTCCTTTCAACGGATTTGCAAAGCAATTGTGGGGTATATCCCTATGCCATATATCATTATATCATCTATAAACCAATATTGCAATAGTAATACCATCCAAAAACAAACATTTTTTCGTCTCTTATGGGTTAAAATATAATAAAGGACGGTGATTCATAATGGATGAAAAAGATTTTGCGCTTCGTTTAGCCAAACTAAGGGAGAAAAAAGGCGTATCGGCACGTGATATGAGTCTATCTATTGGGCAAAATCCGGGCTACATTAACAATATTGAAACAGGAAAATCGCTTCCGTCATTGACCGGTATTTTTTATATCTGTGAATATTTAGGTGTAACCCCCGGACAATTTTTCGATATGGATGTCTCCAACCCTTCAAAACTTGATGCCATTATTAACGATATGAAAAAATTGAATGACAGACAGCTTGATACCATCGCAACACTCGTCAAAGATCTGATCAAAAAATAAGGCCCTTTTTCGCCAAAACGCAAGCCGCGCTTCGTTCTTCGAACGATGACGCGGCTTGCGTTTTACAACAAACGACATCCGACCAAAGTCGGATGTCGTTTGTTTGATTTTATTTTCGTCTGCAGTTACCGATTTCGTAATTTCTTCTCGGGTTACCATTTCGCAGACACACAACCGATCTTTACAGTTTCTTATAAACAATCCAAAGATCGTCCCCGTCTTGCACCTGATACTCACTCATTTTTGCATCTACTTCACTGCCGTTGATCTGCAAAATGAACATGTAACGGCTATTGCCGACAGCACCCGCTTTCATATCGCCGATGGTTGAAATACTACCGTTTTCGGTAGCAAATTTGATGGTCGATTTGGCATCGATTGCACAGTACCAATCAAGAATTTTGATCGGACTGGTATCTCCGTCCTGAGCAACAAATTCATAATTGTCCTTTTCATATACGACCTTGTCCTCATTTTTGATTTTCAAATTGATGGTAATCACAGGCGCGCGGGTATATTCACTTGTGTCTACTTCATTGGGATCGCTCTTTCCGCTGCTACCGGAACAGGAAACAGCACATGCAGTCAGCATCAAAATGACGAGGATCAGGGAAAGCCCTTTTACAAATCTCATGTTTCTAACTCCTTACAGAATATATCTATGTATCTATTATACCCTAATTTCTTGCATTTGTCAACCGCCCCGTCCGCAACTTTATCTTTCGGAATTAACAAAATTTCGGTTGCTTTTTTGTGCATTTTGTCACAATTAAATTCTAAGTAAAAGATTTAAACCCAAAATCGTCAGGTATAAAAGCCAAACACCGTATCCTCCGATCAGAACGCCGACGCCTTTGCAAATTCGAATCCAATCCGCAACGGTCATAATGGCAAAAAAGAGCGAAGCTACAAGAAACAGAAATCCGAGCAAACGGGCATTGACCGCAAAAAAGCAAGGATAGAACAAAAAACCGGCTCCCAACATCAAAAGAAATCGCATTCCGCCACGGTAGGCATACGGCGTTTTCACTTTGCGTCCGAAAAACAGATAGCCTGCCGATACGCCCAAAAAGAAATGCCATAAAAACCAAAGAACGCTTAAAAATTTAAGAGACGGCAGATAATCCGCCATGCCGTAAAGATGAACTGCTTGATACGGATCTCCGCTCAGATACCGAACAATCAAACAGCATGCCGCACAAACGGCGCCACAAAGTATCATCGGCACAAGCGAAATCCGTGTTTCGCTGCTAATTCGTCTCACGCCAACCTTTCTCATCTTCTCCAAATCTCCTTTGCCACTCTTTTCCGCTTTTGCGTTCACCGAGAAAACAATCAATCCTCTGTACCTTGCTTCCTTAGAAAATATGCAAAAGCGGAATCGAATATGCAAAACGGCACCCCCCTTTACTGTTCGCATTCATGACAAAAAGCACGAGGCTCCGTTCCCGGGACGAAAAAGCCGGTGGAAATATGCCCTGCACATGCATCGCTTGCCAATTCCCCGCTCTTTTGGCAGTAGGTCGCCCGTATCAAATTATCGGGAATCGAAAACATCCTTTTTCCTTCGACAATCGAGGAAGCATAAAAAGATTGCATCAAATCGTTCCACACGTGCAGGCAGGGATTGCCGTTTGTGTCATCCATGGGGCGCGGATATTCGTGTCCTATCCAAACACCTGCCAACAACTCGGGGGTGTATCCGATAAACCATCTGTCACAGCTGTTTTGGGTCGTTCCGGTTTTCCCTGCACATTCGATTTTTCGATTGAGTGTCAGCTCTTCTTTGGTTCCGTAACGCGCTACACGGCGTAAAAGCTGTGTCATAATTGCCGCATTTTCTCTTGACAAAACCAAGCATTCGTCCCCGCCCGTATCATATTTCAAAAGAAGATTTCCCTGCGCATCAAAAACGCGGTAATACGAGTGCGGTCTGCGATAAATACCATCGTAGAACACGGTATATCCGCCCGTAATCTCTCGCAAGGTTACTCCGCGTGAAAGCTGACCCAATGCCAATGCCACACTGTTTTTGTCGTCAATTGTATCGCTCCCTGTTCGGTTGCTCCCGCACAGATGCTCCATTCCCAATCGGTCGTGCAAAAAGGAAAAAGAGCCTTCCACGCCGACACAGGATACAAGCACGCGCACCGCAACCGTATTGGTAGAATTTAAAAGTGCGGTTGAAATGTCTGTCTCTCCTCTATAGCAATGATTGGCATTCGCCGGCCACGGTTTGCCACCGAGCATACAAATCGGGCTGTCATCAAATACCGACGACCAGGTAATCTTTCCTAATTCCAATGCCGGTGCATAAACCGAAAGCGGTTTGATTACAGAACCGACAGGATGCAGTGCATCGGTTGCCAAATTTTGAACCCGATCTCCCTGTTTTTCCCCGACGCCGCCCGCGACGCCGAGAATTCTTCCGTCCAAGGGATCAATAATCATAACAGCACACTGTGTCTGTTCTCCATCGGTTTTAGGGAAATGCGAAAGGTCGGAAAAATAGGTTTCTACCGTTTTTTGAACAGTCGGATCCATGCAGGTTTCAATTCGCAATCCACCGTAATATAGCAAAAAAGATGCGTATGACTCACTGTATCCGTAGGTTACACAAAGATCATGTATCACATCTGCAATCACCATATCGGTATACCAAGAATGCATTTCATCCGCTTTTCTGCATTTCCCGTTTGCCGTGTCCGGAACCGATGCTTGCGCAAGCGCACAGGCTTGGGCTGTGATATATCCCTGTTCCGCCATTTGCGAAAGAATCAAATCTCTCCGTTCTTGATTATGGTCCGGATGAAGAATCGGATCGTAATACGAGGGATTATTGGCAATCGCTATCAGTGACGCCGATTCGGAAAGCGTTAATTCGCCGACTTCTTTTCCGAAATAACGACGGGCTGCCGCACCCACACCCCGACATCCTTGCGCAAAATTCACCGTGTTCAAATAGGCTTCCAGTATTTCTGTTTTATCCGCAACCTCTTCAAGACGGTATGCGGTAATCATTTCACGCAGTTTTCGGTCCGGTGTTTGTTCACTGTCACCGGTCAAATTTTTGACCAATTGCTGTGTCAGCGTGGAAGCGCCGAACCGTCTGTCAAAATGCAAAAAGTAATTCAATCCCGCAAGAAAGGTACGACGGAAATCGACCCCCGTATGCGTAAAAAATCGCTTATCTTCAATTGCAATCAGTGCATTGATCATCTCCTGCGGTATCTCTTCATAACTGACCGGAATACACCATCCCGCACCGTGCAAAATACCGTCTTCTGTGACACACAATACACGTTCCCGATCAATTTCTTCATAGTGATACAGAATGCTCTCCGCATCGGAAATTGCCATGGATAACATGTCCGCTTCTTGCAAAAGAACGGTTTGATTTTTCAAGTATGTCGCGCCGATTGATACAAGAATCGCAGTCAAAATCGACAAGATCATGCAGAAAATTAAAAAGCCGTGAAACAGGCGTGCAAAAATATTTCGTTTTGAATCTCTTCGTTTTTCTTTCATAACCCCTCCGGCAGCAAAAACTCAATACTATATTATCGGTCTGCATATTTTTTGCATTTTCGAGCAAAATAATAGCAGTCATTTATTCACTGCATCAACTAAAAATGAAAAGAGAGGAAACCTTATGTATCACGACCGTTTTTTTCGTATTTTGCTATGTGTGCTTTGCTCTTTCACTTTGATTCTTATTTTCTGCGTATCCCACGGTATTCGCACTATGGAAGAGGAAAATGCATTGACACGTAAAACGGCATACAGTGCCGCTCTCTCAATCCAGCGAGAGTTAAAAGCCGCGTGTACAACAAATTCCACATCGGAAACAATCGAAAATGCCCAAAATTCCGAAAATATTCCGACAGAAGAGGATGCCGAAAACAATCCTTCAACAAACACCTCGTTTTGGATTTTGCGCGAGCAGGACGGAATTCTCTGCGTATTTGATCAATTCGGAACACTTACACGGAATGTCGGCACCTCTACCGCCCTTCTGCCGCCGGCAGACCGCGAAGCATTACGAAACGGGATTCGGGTTGAAAGCGAACAGGAGCTGGCTGAAAAAATCGGAGATTTAACGACCTAATTTTAAAAGGACACCTCTCATAATACAATGCTCGTCCGACATGCGGAAAATTTTTAGAGGTGCCCCCAAAAAAGAAAAAAAACACCGAACAAATCCGCTCTTAAGTCAAAACGGATTTGTTCGGCATTTTATATGACAGACTTTGGATCCTCTGCAGCAATTGGTTATATGTCAAAAATCGTTTTGCATCTCCAAAACCCGTTTTTCCGCCTCATCTGCGCGCAATCGATCTTCCGCATATGCGTGGCGAAGCAGCTCCGCGGGAATCAGACGGTCATACTTTTCAAAAACAGGTGTTTCGGCGGCACCGACCAACGTATACGGATCAATTCCGTCGATCTGCACTTTTTGCACCAATGCCTGTATCAGAGAAGACGCGTCCCCTCTTTCCATACGAAAAGTCATATAGTAACATCCTTCAAATTCCAATTGACTGATGCGAAAGGAACGCGCATTTGCCAAAAGAAATTTGCGTAATGTGCGGAAAGAACGCGTTCCAAGCCACGGAAACAGGCAATATGTATATCCACCCAGCCCGACAAGATGCTTTTTGTGCAAGCCGGCATTGCGAAATACATGTCTTGCCGCTTCCAATCGCTTTTGTGCATTCGGTTTGAGATACGGATAAACAATATCTTCTTCCAAAACACGGCGCATCCGTTCCAGGATTTTGGTGTGAATTTCACCGAAATCTCCCGGCCATGATATTTCCATCTTCCCTTCGACCCTGTGAACATAAACCAACCTTCGCGACAGATCCAATTCCTCCACTTCCCAAACGCGCCCCGCCAAGGCAAAGCGATCTCCGATCGGAGGTGGCGTTGTAATGGTTCCAATCTGATCCGAACCGCAATTAACGGTAAAATCCTCGCTTTCCTTGAAAACCGCGTAGAATTTAAAACTTTTGAGAAGCCGTTCTCCCGCAAGTCCAATCAGCACCCCTTTTTCTTCGGTCATCTCCAGGTACTCGTTTTCAAGCATTGACAGAAGCAATGTTCGATACTCTTCTCGCGGAACATCGACAAAAGGAGGCATAGAAAGAACCGTTTCCGCCAAACGACGCGGCGTCATTTCCCCCGCAGCGGCAAGTACACTGAGTGTTTGTTGAAACAAAAGACTGTAGGGCCGTTTTTTTCGAACGGGCGGTTCGATAAACCGTTCTTCTATATACAGCTGAATAATGGCAATTCCCCGTAAAAGCTCCCACGGAATCCGCTGTGGCAACGGCGTATTCGGCAACGGATCTTCCTCGCGAAAAACCATCATCATTTCCGGCACCTGTCCACGTCTGCCGGAACGTCCGAGCCGTTGCAAAAAACTGCTGACCGAATTGGGCGCTTCCGCCTGCAAAACACGTTCAAGCCTTCCAATGTCGATACCGAGCTCCATGGTTACGGTGGCGCAAGTCACCGCAAAAACATCCTCGTCCTTCATTTTCAATTCTGCCTCTTCACGTAAAGCGGCAGACAGGTTGCCATGATGAATCAGAAAGACATCGGGATCACCGCGCATTTTGGCAATCTGTCGAAAGGTGGCGCAAAGATATTCGGTTTCTTCTCTGGAATTGGAAAAAACCAAGGATTTTCGATCGCGCACACAGTCATACATATACTCATATCCGGCATCCAGTGTCGCGACTGCAGACTGATTGCTTTTTTCCTGTTTTTCCGGCTCCTCCGTCTGCTGTGCTTTGGGATTTTGTATGTAAAAATGCTCCATTCCCAAACGCCAATGAATTCGTTCCTGAGAAAGAGTCGGACAATCGGTCAAATTCCCTGTTCCGGCGCTTAACCAATCGGCGGCAATTTGCGGGTCCCCAACCGTTGCGGAAAGACCGATGCGGCGCGGATGATAACCAATCGCCCGTGCTATTCGGAAAAGTTGACACATAATTTGGTTGCCGCGATCGGTGCCCGTCAGCGTGTGAATCTCGTCAATCACGACAAAGCGCAAAGAACCGAACAACCGTATCAAATCATTTGAGCGATTGATCAGCATGGATTCAAGCGATTCGGGCGTAATTTGCAAAACGCCGCGCGGTTGCTCCAACAGCTTCTTTTTATGCGACATGGTTACATCTCCGTGCCAATGTGTCACCGGAATACCGCTTTGTACAAGCAATTCTTCAATTCGAGCAAATTGGTCGTTAATCAAAGATTTCAAAGGTGCGATATAGAGAACACCGACCGTTTGCGGCATTTGCTCGCAAAGAAGAGAAAGAATCGGAAAAAAAGCCGCTTCGGTCTTTCCGCTCGCCGTCGATGAGTGTAAAAGCAAATGATGATCGGTTTCAAAAATCGTCTTTGCCGCAAACAATTGAACTTCACGCAAAGAATCCCACTCATGTGCATAAATGTATTCACGAACAAAGGGCGGGAATCGCAAGAAAATGCGATCAGCTTCTGTCATGCGCAGATTCCTCTGTCAAATAACGATAAACTTCCCCATTTGTCATACATACCACACGATCTTTGGCGGCGGCAACCGATGCAAAAAACGCTTCTGCACGATCCCATGAGGCATACTTGTCCATTTCAAACGAATGCGTCCACGTATAAAACAGCCGAACACCGTCCTCGGCGTCGCCGGTTTGGTCCGATTCGGTTAAAAACTGCTCCCAAAGTGCCTCCAGGGCAGGATCTTCCATTTTACATGTGGGGTTCCATAAAAGAAACTCATCGGGAGAACCAAACCGATGCGTTGACTCGGTCGAACGTGCCCACAAAATCCCACAATCTCTTGTAAGCGCCACTACACGGCTGTCAACGGCAATATGTCCGTAGGGATACGCCATACCTGTAATTGCCTGTCCGGAAAGCGCTTCCAGTCGCACTTTATCCTCGGCAATTTCATACCGTATCCGATCGTCATCGCAGGTCGTCAGATGCGGGTGCGTCACCGTGTGAACGGCAACTTCATGTCCCGCATACAGCGAACGAATTTCGTCTGCTCGAACATGAGTTCCCTCTTTACCGGGTTGAACCAAAGAACCGGAATTCAGGTTAAAGGTTCCGCACAGTCCGTATTGATTCAAAAGTGCCACCAAGCGACGGTCTTGGAAGGATCCGTCGTCAAAGCTAAAGGTAATAATGCGTTTCATTTTTTGTTCTCCTTTATTGTTTGTTCAAAATTGAATATCTTCCGGTGTATATACCTTTTGCGTTCGATCCCCTTTTGCGCTTGCGGCTTCCGAATCCGCAAAATGATTTGCGCTTTTGTCGTCCTTTTCACTGTCAGACGAACTTGCATGCGGGACGGCGTCGCGCACAACTTCCGAAAAGACAGCATTCGGATTTTGCATTAAAATATTGAGAACCGTCATATAATCTCTCAACATCTCTCGCGGCGTAATCATACTGTCGGCACCTGCGCGGGACAGGCAAAGTCGTAAAAATGAAATTTGGTCGTCCGTGCCGATATGTGTGGACGGATCCCATGTATAATACTGCGCATAAAGCATGGTTATGCGCTGAATCAAGGCAAGCAATTCATCGTCCGAAAGCCGTCGCAAACGGATGACGGGGCCTATCAAATTTTTAAAGCCGTCCAACGCAAAACGACTGTCACATAAACGGGAACGCAATGCCTCGTAGCTGAATAATCCCCGCCTTGTGTCTTCCAAAAACTGCGGTGTGCCCGCAAAGAGAATTCCCAGCCCTTGCGCACGCCCTTGCAAGGTATCATTGAACATCGACAAAATTTTTTCATAATTATTTTCCCGACTGACACGATGACTGATCTTATAGAGATTAACACACTCATCAATAAAAACAATCAAGCCGCGATACCCCATACGGCGCGCCAATGCTGCCCAGAGTTTAAGAAAATCATACCAATTATCATCATCGATAATGGTAGAAACAGATATTCCGATTTCTCTGCGGGCTTCGGTTTTGGTTGTATATTCGCCGCGGAACCAACGCAAGCATGCACTCATACGCGCGTCCGCTTCTGCGTCCCCTTGCCGATATGCGCGATAATAGGTAATCATCACCTGCGCAAAATCAAACCCGCCAACCAAAAATTCCATTTCGCGCATTTCCTCGGTCACAAGCCGATTCATTTCGGCGTCAAACACGGCACTGTCGGGTGAAAATCCCGCGGAAAGCAATTGGCTTTGCAAAGACGTAATCCATTTGGCAATGATTTTTCGCAATGCACCGCCGTCCGGAGAGGCTTTGGAAGCCAGATTTTTCATAAGTTCACGGTAGGTCGCCACACCGTTGCCACCGGTTCCGTACAGGCGGCGTTCCGGCGACAGATCACAGTCCGCTGTCAAAAAATCGCGTTCCAATGCGTATCCGCGAATCAACTGAAGCAAAAAACTCTTCCCGCTTCCGTATCGCCCAATCAAAAAACGCATAGCGCCCCCGCCCTCATTTACCTGCTCAAGGTCGGAAAGCAATGCACTGATTTCATCTTGCCGTCCGATTGCAATATAGGGCGCGCCTTCCCGCGGTACAACGCCTGCGCTGACAGAAGCAAGCAAGGAAGCAAGTACCCGACGCGGCACCTGTTTGTATGACGCATTTTGTTGTTTTTCTACATTACTCATTTCTCGTCCCCCAATTCCGTTTTCAATATTTCAATATAATCCGTAATCACCGCATATCCATTCTCTGTTTCTTCCAAAAGAATGTCTCCTATCTGCGGTAAAGAAAGTGCGACATCGTTAATCTCATCTGCAATCGCATCCTCCATAAAGCCTTGTTGTCGCGCCCACACGCTTGCCTCCTTTTGTCGTCCTTCCAAAAGCAGGTGCAGATACGGCTCCCACTTTGCAAGCAACGAAGGTTCGGTTTGCTCTGTTTCCTCGGAGCTGTCTGCAACCGCGATCGGTAGGGATTTGGTATCGGATACCGCGATCTGCGGTAAAAAATCAGGCAATTCTTCTTGCTTTTCGACTGTTTCCGATTGGTCAAATGCGCTTATCAGCTGTCTTGTCGTATCCCATGAATTTTCCTCAATCTGCACTGCGTGTTCAACAGAAAGCGCGCGCATTGGCAAATCATACAGTTTTTCGTACGCCGGCGCTTCGGGTTCGCGCTCTTTTACTCGGCTTTTTTCGGGCAATGCCTTTTGTAAATAGGCATCTGCCATCTCCTGCATAAAATTCGGCAAATTTCCAATGGAAAGCCGCGCCTTAATCCCGAGCGATATTCGAATTTTGTTCTCGGTATATTTGATTAAATCCGTTATCAAAAAACGTAATTCGTGAGACCGTGAAAAGGAATACGCATCAATCTCCAAATGTTTTTTGTGCTTCGCAGCACAGAGAACCCCCACGAAGGTATCGCGCTTATAGGTAATATCTTTTAGTCCTTTGATGGAAAAATGTCCGGTGGCATCGGTCATTTCCCGTATGCATGCGTGCAAAACGCCCTTAATAACCGTATCAAAAAGCGGTGCCGTATCGCTTGTGTAAAACTTGCTTTTCTTGTAGTTATAATTTGTGCAAAAGAAAAGTAGGGTTTGCACAAAACTGCCGTCGGGAGAATCTGTATCGGCACAATTCAAATAATATTCTCGCAAAGAAGAACCGGCAATCAATTCCCTGTTTTGTTCCTCCAAAAGAATCTTCGGAGCGGAAAGCCCGTGCATTAGCCCGAAATCGCAAATCCATTCCCGCATGTAATGAGAGATAAAAGGATGGTCGCGATAATAAGCAAGCCAAAGTGCGCAAAGTTGTTTTTGCGTCTCGCACGGCGGGATGCGATCGGAAAAATGAATCAATTCAAAAACATACAGCTGAATATAACTACTGTCGGTTTTCGGATACTGTTGCTTTCTGACACAGTCACGCCAAAACAAGTACCATGCAAGCTGTTTGGCATTCATTTGTGCATATTGAGGAACATAGGAGAAAAACGGTTCCGGTTCGCAAGGAGAACCGTGCGCTGTTAAAAGCCGTTCGCCGTTTTCACAAAATTGGTCAAAATAAGTGTATTTTGTCGGCCACGGATAAACACGAACCGTGTGAACCATGCTGCCATTCATTTCCCAAACACGCTCGGGAGGCTGCTTGCGTTTTTCTTCGTTCGCCGTATGTGGCGGAATATACCGAACAAACGCGGTTTTTTGAGATGCCTGCTCATCTGTTTCTTCTTTTCTTTGCTTTTCGGGAAAAGAGTTTTGTGTAATCGTTTCAAATGAAATTCGACCGCTTTCTGTTGCAGTGTTTGGATTTTTCTCGGCATCGCCATTCAAAACGGGATCCGCCATAATGTCAATCGCTTCTGTATCCTCTCGGCATACGGTCGTCTTTTTATTACGAGGCAGAAGGGCGTCAATGGTCCAAAAGGCATCCAGTTCTTCCTCTCTTTTTCTTTGATCGTCTTTCACACGCATCCCCCTTTCCCCACAGCGTTTCTTTATTATTTCATTATAACACAATCTACGGTTAGTGTCAATTGCCTTTTTATTCGTTTTTCGGTTTTTCCCTTCATTTTTTCCTTGTCGACACCGTTTGCACCGCATATTAAAACCCCGCCCAACGCAAAACGCGTTCGAACGGGGTAATTTTATCATTCTATGAACCCACCGCATCTTTTCAATGCCTTGTCAAGCGTTTTTTGCGACAAAAAATACGAATCGGATTTGCACTTTTGCTTTTTTTGCATTTTTCGATTGTTTTCTCATTTTTTCTATTGACTTCCGTCGGATAGTATGCTATAATAACATATCTTGATTTTGCAGGATTAAAAGTTTAAAATTTCAACACTTATGGCTTGGAGGACGTATGACAGGGATATATCTCACAAATAAACCGATTGTTTTGCATAACGGAAGACCGGAAATTGCATCTGATTACGCAATCTCCGACATTTTTCGCGGAGAAAGCATTGCCGAACAAATACTGGAAGCACACAATGAGGGGAAAGATTCATCCAGGCTTTCTCTGCGTTTTGATGCACTTGTTTCACACGACATCACCTATGTCGGTATCATTCAAACCGCCATTGCCAGCGGCATGACCTCTTTCCCCGTCCCGTATGTATTGACCAATTGTCACAATTCCCTTTGCGCGGTTGGCGGTACCATTAATGAAGACGATCACGTGTTCGGATTGTCTGCCGCAAAAAAATTCGGCGGCATCTATGTTCCCGCCAACCAATCGGTGATCCACTCTTTTGCACGGGAAATGCTTGCGGGATGCGGCAAAATGATTCTCGGCTCCGACTCTCATACCCGTTACGGCGCATTCGGTACCTTGGGGATCGGTGAAGGTGGTCCGGAATTGGTCAAGCAGCTTTTGTGCCGTCCCTATAATATCAAAAAACCGGAAATTGTTTTGGTATATCTGACAGGAAAACCGCGCGTCGGCATTGGCCCGCATGACGTCGCATTGGCTTTGATCGGTGCTGTCTTCCATTGCGGCTTTGTGCGCAACTGCATTTTGGAATTTTCGGGACCCGGGCTTGCTTCCCTCCCCATGGAATTCCGCTGTGCCGTGGATACCATGACAACCGAAACTGCTTGTCTTTCCTCTGTTTGGGAAACCGATGACGAAACCTGTGCATATCTCTCCGTACACGGACGTAAGCATGACTTCCGTCCCCTTCGACCGAGTGAGGGTGCTGTATATGCACGCATGGTGGAAATTCATCTCGATGAAATCGAATCCATGATCGCCCTGCCGTTCCATCCTTCCAATGTCTATACAATTCACGATTTTTTGAAAAACGCCTCTATGCTTTTACAGCATGTGGAAGAAGATGCAAAAACACGATTCAAAGGAAAATTCCCCCGTCTGACCGACAAAATACAAGCCGATGGCTCGGTTCTCGCTGACCAAGGTATTATTGCGGGATGTGCGGGCGGCATGTTTGACTCAATTGCCGAAGCATCTGCTATCTTGCGCGGCGGGAAAATCGGTTCCGATGCTTTTTCTCTGTCCATTTATCCGACCAGTGTTCCTGTTTCCATTGCATTGACACGAACGGGCATTACCGAACATTTACTCAGCGAAGGCGTTTTGATCAAGCCTTCCTTCTGCGGTCCCTGCTTCGGCGCAGGTGATGTCCCCGCAAATAACGGGCTCTCCTTGCGACACACAACACGTAATTTCCCCAATCGTGAAGGCTCTAAGCCGGGTGAGGGACAGGTTGCGGCTGTCGCTTTAATGGATGCCTGTTCCATTGCCGCTACGGCACGAAACGGCGGTAAAATCACGGCGGCAACCGATATTCCCTATACCTACACACCGCATGCATATACCTTTGACCGATCGCCGTACGATCAACGCGTCTATTTCGGATACGGGCGTCCTCTGCCCGAACAAGAATTAGTTTTTGGCCCAAACATTACTCCTTGGCCGTCACAGCCTGCACTGGGTGAACACCTGCTGATGCGGCTGTGTGCCGTTATTCATGACGAGGTTACCACGACCGACGAACTGATTCCTTCCGGAGAAACCTCTTCTTATCGCTCAAATCCGCAACGCCTGGCAGAATTTACACTGTCGCGCCGTGTGCCGTCCTATGTAGGTGCGGCAAAGGAGGTCATGCGGGAAGAAACGGCGCGACGTTCCAATCTCCCCTCTGCCGCGCTTTTGCAGGTGCTTTCCACATTCGGCAACCCAGATATGCTCGCCCCGATAACACAGGTCGGTTCCTGTATTTTCGCAAAAAAGCCGGGAGACGGCTCTGCCCGTGAGCAAGCGGCATCCTGCCAAAAGGTTTTGGGCGGCGTAGGCAATATTTGTTACGAATTCGCTACCAAGCGATACCGCTCCAATTGTATTAACTGGGGTATCCTTCCGTTTACATTGGATTCGCAAACCGCATTCCCCTATCGGGAAGGAGATTGGGTCTTTGTGCCCAATATCCGTACAAATCTACTCCAACACAAAACAAAATTTTTTGCGCAAATTTTGCGTGCTGACGGCACAACCGCACAGCTGTCTCTGCAAATACCCGCGTTAACCGAAGAGGAAACGCAAATTTTACTGGACGGATGCCTAATGAACTACTATAATAACCATCGTAAACAGGAGAACAAATCATGAAGCAAAAAATTCAGATGAAAACACCGCTGGTAGAGATGGACGGCGATGAAATGACACGTATCCTTTGGAAGATGATCAAGGAAGAACTCTTGCTTCCCTATATTGATCTCAAAACACTATACTTTGATTTGGGACTTCCCAAAAGAGATCAAACAGCAGACCAAATTACCATGGATGCGGCACTTGCCGCAAAAAAATACGGTGTTTCCGTCAAATGTGCAACCATCACGCCGAATAAACAACGCGTGGAAGAATACGGGTTACACGATATGTGGAAATCCCCCAACGCCACAATTCGCGCAGTGCTTGACGGTACGGTATTTCGAACGCCCATTCTGTTTTCGCATGTCAAACCGACCGTGCGTACATGGAAAAAGCCAATCACTGTCGCACGTCACGCATACGGTGATGTGTACAAAGCATCCGAATACCGTGTCCCCACGGGTGGCAAAGCAGAACTGCTTTTTACAGATAAGGACGGACGGGAATGCTACCGTCAAACTGTTTTTGACTTTATGGGAGCGGGTGTTTTACAAGCACAATACAACAAAGACGATTCCATCCGTTCTTTTGCACACGCCTGTTTTGAATATGCCCTTTCTGTCGGACAGGATCTTTGGTTTTCTACCAAAGATACCATTTCCAAGCAATACGATCAAACCTTCAAATTGATTTTTGAAGAAATATATGAAAAAGAATATAAGGATGCTTTTGAAAAAGCAAATATCACCTATTTTTACACCCTGATTGACGATGCTGTCGCACGGGTTGTGCGCAGTGAGGGCGGTTTTGTTTGGGCTTGCAAAAATTATGATGGCGACGTAATGAGCGATATGATTTCCACTGCATTCGGTTCTCTCGCCATGATGACCTCGGTTCTGGTGTCCCCCGACGGAAAATATGAATACGAAGCAGCGCACGGGACTGTCACCCGTCACTACTATCGCTATTTGCGCGGCGAAGAGACATCGACCAATCCCATGGCTACCATTTTTGCCTGGACGGGCGCATTGCGCAAGCGCGGTGAGCTGGACGGTTTACCAGCATTGTGCTCTTTTGCAAACAGCCTTGAGGCGTCCTGCTTGGAAACACTGGAGGACGGTATTATGACATCGGACCTTGCAAATATTGCCGAAGCGGGCAGTGTACGGGAACGCGCCGATTCGCTTACCTTTATCCGTGCCATTCGCGCCCGACTCGAAACGCATCTTGTCTAACCCTATAATTAAGGGCTATCTAAAAAACTGCAACCACGAAATGCCGTGATTGCAGTTTTTTATTATCATTTACTTCTCGTTTTCCATTTTACGGCGATCAGCCTAAGTCATCTTCATAATAGCTGACGTCTTCTCCGTTCGGAAGACCTGGCCAATGCTCCTCCAGCGTGCCGATATATTCATAACGGTAATTTGTATCGCCATCAAGCGATGCGCCCTCATGCATGACATAGTAGCCGGGTGCAAGCCCCTCGGTAGAGGTCCAAATAAAGATGTGCGTGCCGTCAAGATTGGAAACCGCATCCAATCTGTATAAATCGGAGTAGTAGGCATACCCGTGCGGGTCGTTATCGTCATCATAGGTTACGCCGTAATTAAATACAAGATCGATGTTGGCAAGATTGTAGTAAATTCTGTAAAACTCGCCATCGTCGGGAATGGTTACCTTTAAGCAAAGCCCGATGTCGGGTTGCCCCTTGATGGAAATATCGCCGCCGATTCCTTCAATATCGTCAATGGCTTCTTGCAAACTTCCGTAAGTAACACCGGACACCATGAAAATTTCATCAAAGTAGTCCGTAAAATCGAATCTGCCATCGTAGCAATCGGTTTTTCCGTCGGCAGACGTGCCGTCAACCTTAACCAACTTTTCGTATGGATCAACACCGTCAATCAAATTGTCGCCTGCCGTAACACCATCAATATCTGTCGTAATCTCATCCGTCGTCACCTCTTCCGGTTCTTTTGTAGTAGCTTCTTCTCCGGTTGTTGTTTCTCTTTCGATTATATCTGTCGTTTTTTCTTCGGCACTCGTGGTCGTTTCTGTCCCTTTGTTCTGTCCGCTGCAGGAAATGGCGGCAATGCAAAGCAAAGCCGTCAAAAGCAACGAAAGCAGTCGCATTTGCGTCTTCTTCATGGTGGTATTATCTCCCTATCTGTTTTGTAGAATTTAGGAAAGAAATTCCTTCCCGATATATCCATTGTAGCATAAAACAAAAATGATGTCAACCGTTTGCGCGAACAAAAATGTAAATCGTACAAAAGTCACAAAGAGTCAAGAATTTGTTTGTACAATATGACCGATTTATTTTTCTTCCCGCGTTATCTCTCCGGAAAACAAACAGTCATCCAAATAACAACGTATGGAATTTTCCAGCCAATAAGCAAAGACCGTCCCGGGACAACGACTTTCATAGGCTTTCATTTTCAAATACAGAGGCTTCCCGTCCCCGACATCGTGCCAAATATCGGTGAAAACAAATCGATACCTCCCTGCCGTCATTTCATGCTCCGCGAAAGCAAAAGCGTCCCGACAAACAAGTGTAATCTTATCCCGATGCGGAAATTGCGGCAAAATATGGGTTGCAAACAAATCAATAACCTCGGGACTTCGCTCCACCACGGTTACCGATGTAACTTCCTCCTTTTGTGAAGCAAGATATGCAAAATAACCAAGCCCCAAGCCATAGGTCAAAACCCGTCCGTTTGCCAATTTTACCGCTTCGGCAGTGGTTACCATTTCATTGGGCATCAGCGTCATCCACTCTGTCCCGTTCTCCAGCACAGCGGGAAAAGCAAAGGGCTGTGTAAAAAAACCGATCTGCGGAATCATGCGTCTGTCATCGGTTACCAAAAAATCATCGCAAACAAATGCTTCCCCGGGTTGCAGAGTTCGATGCGTTAATTCCCAATTTCCCATTTTCAAATGCGGAATTCGAATTTGGCTGTAGTACGGGTCATTTTGATAACGGTCAATCGGTTGCTCGCAAATCATGGGCAAAAAATAATTTTGAAAAAAAGCACGGTCCTGCCCCACCGATTCCAGCCCGCAAAGAAGAGCCAGACACTCTGCGTAGGCGCGCGAAAGACTACTGCCTGTTGATTCTGCAATCTCTCGCACAGATGCAAGATCAATCGCGTCCGGTGCAACATTTAAGAAAAAGCTGACCAATCGCAAAATCTCACTGTTATATGACGGAATTGTTTGCGGTAACAACCGTTTCCGCGCACGATATTCCATGGCGGCTCGCGCATCAAAGTCCATCATTTGCATATCAAATCTCCTCCGTCAGTTTGATTTGAAGCCCGCTTTTGCGCAAAAAAGCGTTGTAATTGCTCTCTGCATGTCTGTTCAAGCACACCGCTTTCTACCGAAATGGCAGGCGTCCCCGGTATTTTTTGCAAATTAAAAACACTGCCAAATGCACCCGCGTTCGGGTCTTTTACCCCAAATACCACGCGTTTGATTCTTGCCGATGCAACGGCTCCCGCGCACATGGGACAAGGCTCCATGGTTACATAAAGCGTACACCCGTCAAGGCGCCATCTGCCAAGCGCCGTGCAGGCGGCGCGTATGGCATTGATTTCGGCATGCCCGCTGGCATCGTGCAAGCGCTCCTTGGTATTGTATCCGCTTGCCAAAATACTGCCGTCCGCATCACGCACAATTACCGCACCAACCGGAATGTCTCCTTGCGCAGCGGCATTTTCTGCACACGCCAATGCCGCTCGCATGCAGGCCTCGGATTCTGTCACAGACTTTTCTTTTTTATGGGTCAACATGTCAATATGCCTGCCTGTAGGTATCTTCAAAACAGTTTCGAATGCCGTTTGTACATCCGCTTTCCGGCAATCCATGTCCTATTTCAAATGCCTGCAAAATCGCACCGAAAACCGGCGGCGTGCCTTCATCCTTTAGGGTAATCGGCGCAGTTACATACTGTTTGATTGCCTCTTGCCAACACGAACCGAAGTTCCGGTTGACACCGCCGCCGAGAACAACCGAAAAAGGTTTTTGCAAAATACGGTAAGCCGCATCCAGCATTCGCGCCGCTTCCTTTGCATTGCGCATCAAAATCTGTTTACAAACCGCATCTCCGCACCGAACCCCGTCGGAGACAAGCGGCGCAAAAGAAGCAATATAAGGTTTTCCATACGTGTAAATATCGCTAATCAATTCCCATACCTGCTTTCCCTTCCGCTTGAAAATCAAATCGGTCAAACAGGTTTCTTCTCCACGCCCGTCATATGCCATAAGCGCCGCTTCCAGTGCGTCACGTCCCAATGTATATCCGTTGCCGCCGTTGTCAAGCAGGTATCCCCATCCGCCGATCCGCATCAATTCTCCGTTTTGACGAACAAAGCAAGAGGAACCGGTACCGCAAATCAAGCAGGCACCGTCCGCAAATAACACCCCCGCATTTAAAAGATTAACGGCATCGGTATCGACTGCAATAGTAGCTTGCGGCAAATATGCACGTAATCCCGCCGTCAATTCTTCCCGATAATTCAACGCACCGGAGATGCCCGCAAACAGACTGATGCGGTCTTCTTCCGGATTTGCATCGCCGTAACGCAACAAAAGATCAATCAGTTCACGCAGAGTAGCCAACGCATTCTCAATGCCGACATCGTTGGGATTGGTTCCGGGGGCAGTATAGGAAAACAAAACCTCCCCCATTCCGTTGCAGATGGCACCTTCGGTTTTGGTTCCGCCGCCGTCAATACCGATATAGTATGTAGAAATAAAATTGTATGACATGAAAAGATTCCTCCCTCAAGATATTTTTTGTTTTAATCAAAAGGTTCCCACAAGGAAAAAGTACCGTGTGGGAACCGAAAAAGAATAATCAGGAATAATAAAACTGATCGATATTGGTTTTCACATAACCGAGCATACGGCTCTTGATATACTTGGCATTTTCGGTTACAAGTGCTCGAATGGGTTCAATATCTTCTCCGCAGGTTTCGCGAATATCCGCAATCTGTGCTCCCATTTCGCTATCACCGTTCATGGCAAGCGCATCTTCCAGCGAGGCAATCACTTCCTTACTCGAATGCGTAAACAGCTGCCAAACCCCTTGGTTATCCACTGCCGCAAGATCATAAAGCATTTTGTACGCAACAAGCGGCTTGAAAAGCCCTTCATCCCCCAGAATATTTTCGTCACTGCCAATGATATTCTCCGTCCACATTTGCACGGCATTTTCCGAAATCATCTGCAGAAAAGACGACATTCTCTTATCGATACGTGAGAATTTTAATTCTCCAATCGGAATGTTGCGTTCGGTCTCCTGATCATAGAGGAAGAAATTTTTCTCTTCCACAGTCAAGTCCCGCGTCAGTACCATAAGTAACACACCGATTACAACCATTAAAATCGCAATCAGAATTTCCATAACCCGATTCAATCCGCCACTGTTGGCAACACCGAAAATAATCAGGCAAATTGCACCAATCATCAGCAATACACCGACACCGAGCATTATAGTCGGCAAATACTTTTTTATTTTGGAATTCATATACAAATCCTCCTTATCGGAAGCGCAGTCGTCCCGCCTTGTTCGGGCACTTACCGGTACGCTGTAAATCTCTTTCTTTTATTATAACACGCCCGATTGAAAATTGCAAGGGATTTGACAAAAAATTATTGCCAAACAAGCATTTTCTTATCCCGTTTACTTGCAGGGAGGCTTCCAAAAGCAGGCAGAGCGTTTCTGCTCTGCCTGCTTTATCATTCTTTATACTGTTTTGCGCTCAAAAACTAATATTCATTGTTCAACGCCGTAAGCATGCAGGAATTGCCTGAGTTTGCTTTTCAGTTTGCTGTCATTGCATTTAGACGCCAAACGTCCGCAAGAGGTTTGTTTGCCGTCCAACGCTACACGGAACATAACAGATGCATTATGATCTAACGGAAAATAATGCACATAGCCGAAATCGTATATACGGTGACGGAAAACAATGTCCACCATTTCCGCGGATTCCGGGTCATTGACATTTTTAGCTTTACAAATCTTTTCTACCAAAACATCGGTCACCAGATTGTAAGAAGCATTCCCGAGAGCTTCCAAAACAGCACCCACCATATCGGGATTTGTTACCGAGAGAGGTACGCACACCATGTCGGCGGCACCGTTTACAAAGCTGAGGTATTCATCGGTTTCTACATATTTCGGTTGCGGAAGCACACCGAATTTATCCGGCATATCCTTGAATTTGGTATTGGATACCGTGCTCAAAGAACAAGAGGTGAAAAGCGCACGTCCGTCCGTGAAAACATCAAACGGGTTGCCTGCAACGTCAACATTGGTTTCATAATAAGAATTATTGGTAATAAACAGTTGGTAAACCTGTTCGTAAACATCCTCGATTTTCTGAACGTCCGCTTCGTAGTAAGGAATATTATCGTCGTCCTTGGCAAAAACCGTAAGACCGGAACCGTAGAAGAAGTTAAACGGGCTGTCAAGATGCCAGCTGGTCAATCCGTAAAAATCGTGTTCCGTATCGATAACACCGTCTCCGTTCTTATCGGTAGTCACATTTTCGGTGTAGGTAATCATTTTGCTGATGGTCCATTCGCCGTTTCTTCCCAGGTCATACAAGGTATCGCACCCAATCTGAAGATCGGTAGCCTTTGCCTTGTTGAAAGCAATACAAGAGGAAACCAGCATGTTTGCGGGGAGCATATCGCCTGCCGTCATGTAGAGCGTATCTCCAATCTGGAAGGCTTTGTCCACATTTTTATCCCACCAAGGAGAATCGGGATTGTAATACTGCAAATCGTACAGGTTCATCAGTTTACCGTCCATGGCAAGCGCCGATGTACCGAACACCATTTGCGTTAAAACAATCTGATAATCATCCGATCCGCCGAGTACGGCGGTTTTTACATCGGTATTGACATCATCATACTTTTCTCTGAGAATGCCTTTGATTTCAACGCCGAGACGTTCTTCCACATGCAGATTGCGATAATACATGGCATCGGAAAGCGGCTCACTGTTGTTTGCATCATCCGGCGCGATGTCTTTACCTGTAAACCCAATCATGGTAATGGATCCTTTCTTGCCGGACTCTTCAAAATTCAAGCCGCCGGGCAGTTCGTCGCCGGTCCAGCCGTCGGGAAGTTCATTGTTTTGATCGGATGTGGTGTCTTGCGAATTGGGATCGTCCCCTTGCGCACAGGAAATGCAGAGGGCGGAAAGCATCAAAATCGCAAGCAGAAGTGCTAAAAACCGTTTCATTGAGCTATGCATGGTAACAGTTTCCTTTCTTTGCGTATACTTTTACCCCTTGATTATAACATCATTCCCTGCACTTGTCAACAAGAAAATGTCCTGAAACTTGATTTTTGTTGGTGTAAAACAGTTTCCGTTGTCTTTTTTTGTGCATGTTGCACAATTGCAATTAGATTTTGGTCTGCGCGTCGGGAATATCCTTGTCGTTTGCGGTTTCGTCGGTCAAAACAACATCTTCTTCAACCTGCTTGCCTGCGTTTTCGTCGATTCCGAGCGTCTTTGTAACCTTTTTTCTGAGTTTTCTCCACCAAACCACAAAGAACGCACCGCCCGCAACCACAATGCCGATTAATGCCTGCAAGCCGTAGCTGACAACACTGGGTTCCAAATACGCACTTGCCTGCAGAGTAAACATAATAACAACCGCAGTTGCAAAATAAAGCAAAAACGAAATCTTTTTCAATCCTTTTTTCATGGTATCTTCTCCTTTGTTATTTTTCTTTTTGGCGATTCTTTAGGGAACCACCGATTTATTCGGCATTCACCGATAAAGCTCTCCAATCGGTTCCTCGTCAATCAGTTTCCAATTGTCAAAGTCACTTCCCTTACCCGTAATCTCATAGGTCAGGATGCTTTCTTCCCAGGTTATGGGCGAAGTCATTTCAAACATATGAATTCTGGTCCGTGTTTCTCCTTCCGCAATATCGGAATAAGCATCTCCATAGTCATGCTCTGTTTGGATTTGCGCGGATTTGACCAATTCCGCAAGAAGGTTTTCCTGCGAAACCTGCGCGTTTGAATAGGTAAGCGCACCGGTCTGTCCCCGTTGCTTGACAAAAAGTGCGGTCTGGCGCGGCTGCCACGGTTTGATGCAATCGTCATATGCGCTTCCATGGTCCCCCGTAATCACAACGGTTGCGTTATCATAAAGACCGGCTGCCTTTAACTGTTCCAAATATTCCCGAATCAAGAGGAAACATCCTTTTGCTGCGGACACTACGCCGTTATCTTCGGCATTTCCGTTTTCATCGATGGCATACGGGTTATGGCATCCGTTCAAATGAATAAAACGGAAGGTATTTTCTTCGCCGGAAACGGTCACACCGCTTTCAAGCAGGTCTTGATAAATTTGCGCATCTGTCGGTTGGTATTGATTATATTCTCCCGAATACTTAACAACACCGTCAAATGATGTCGAACTGATTGAAATATATCTCTTGACCGACAAAGGCGCATACCGATAGAGTGACAAAAGTATCATATTGCCGACCAGTGCAAACCGATTGTCGATTTCATAGCCTGTCACCGGTGTGTAATTGTCGCAAATGTCTGCAAAGACACCGGCATTACGGTAGGTATAATAGTCATCGATATAAAGACCGATTTTGTAGCCGTTCGCCTGCAAATCCTGCAAAAACGGAGAAGTTGTATAAGCCTTTTGGAAATACGCCTTCGCGCCGGAAGTAAAGTCCTGCCGTACTCCCGTAATGATACTGGCAACCGCGGGATAGGTGCGAGAATACAAGGAAATGTTATCTGTGTAGTAGGTAAAGCCATCCAAATCGTCAAAGTAGGTCGGATCCGCAGCAACAATGTCCTGATAAAAAGTGGCATCAAAACGGTCTATGATAAAAACAAGAATAATATTCCCTTCCGAAACATCATAAATACCTTTATCGCTCAAAATACCTTGCGCATTCTTTGTGTCCTGCACTTCCGAATCGGAATTTGTCGGGGGATCGCCAAATGCGTTTTGCGTAATTCCGGTAATCAATGCGCTTCCAATCTGCATGGCAAGAAGGAGACTCAAAACAAATACGCCGCCGGTTTTGACCCATTCGCGTGTTTTGGGATGCTTGACAACCAATAGGAAAGCGACGCCGATCGCCACCCAAAGGAAAAGGTCAAGAATCACCTGCCAGGTCTTCATAGCAGTACCGACATCATCGGAAACCAGCGAATTGACTCCGAAATTCAAAAAATTTCCTTGCAGATATGACATAAAGGTCAAATAGAGCAAAATAGCAAAAGCAACGGTATAAGCTCGTCCGCGAATAAACGCGGTTGCCGCCGCAATTACCATTGTGGCAAGCAATACAATCAAAAGGAGCGGCAGGAAAAAGTCACCGAGATAGAACCCCAGCTCTTGACGGTTGGAAATAAAAATCTCATATGCCCCGTGAAAAAGGACGGTATACGAAAGAGCAAATGCCGCAAGAAGCGAAAGCGATATGCGCTCACGCAAGGAAAAGCCCTGCGACGATTTTGCTGTCTGTGCGACTTCGCTCTTCGCACATTCGGAATTGTTTTCCATCAAAAACACCTCATTTCAGCCCATTTGATCGGTCAGCTGCGTTCCTCCAAGCAAATGGAAATGCAAATGCCCGACAGATTGGCAAGCATCCGCACCGCAATTTGTCACCACGCGGTACCCGTTTTGCAACCCGCATTCTGCGGCGATTTTGGGAATCGCCTCGAAAATGTGCGCCACTGCCGCACTGTTTCCCGCACAAATCTCATCGGCTGACGAAATATGCATCTTGGGCACAACCAGAATATGAACGGGCGCCATCGGATGAATGTCCCGAAACGCATATACATTCTCATCCTCATATACTTTCTGCGAAGGAATCTCTCCCGCTATAATTTTGCAAAATAAACAATCCATTTATTCTTTCCCCTCTTTACAAATTCGGTTTTCTGTGATACAATAAACACGCACTC
>CAZMAZ010000004.1:0-32630 GCA_964564255.1 uncultured Clostridium sp.
CAGAATATTCAAAGAAAACGTTTTGTCCAGAGTGCAAACAAGAAACGATGAAGGAGCACGATGGAGAAATGGTTTGCGATAACTGTAATTTTGGAGCATTGGAATTGCTTCAAAGAGACGAAAAAGATACCTATTACCCATGGTAAAGAAATGTCCGGAATGTTCTTTACTATCAAAGAAGGAAAATGGAACTTGGATTTGTGAAAACTGTGGTCACGGAACACTTGATTTGTTGAAGCATAAAAAGTTATGCTCATGAACGTTTTCAGAAGACCATCAGTAGGACGTCACACATTCAAGGTTGAACACACTGAAATAAAAAATCACGATTCGATTCAGGGCGATATTGAAGTTCTTCTGGTAGATTAGAAAAGAAATCCATCCAGGTTATTCTGGATTAAGAATCCGATCATCAGTTTCGGATTCTCCTGGACATAAATCACCTTGAAGAAAGGTGTCTGGCACTACAAGTTGACCTTGCCGTGTAATTTCCTTTTTTAAGGAATACTGAGCCAGTGATTACCACTACCGCCTTGTATTTGGTGGAGAGAAGTTTTACGGCATTTACCAAGCGTTTCCAGATGCCTCTATTAAGCCCGGTCTCTGCGGAAAGATATTACTCATTGGGAACGAATTATTCATTGCTTCTTCCGAGAAAATCATATCCTCTACCGGAGTCAGGTGTTCCCCATCAAATCCGCTACAGTTGTAGTCTTTAGTAAGAACAACTTCTCCGGGAACTTTCGGATCGGATTTGAATAAACTGTTACATTCTACAACTTTGTACTCGACTTCTTCGGCAGTGAGGATATAACTCACCTACAAAGATTATTTGTGTTCTTTGGAATACCCTAAAGCAAATCCTATCCGGTTGATAACAGTATCTGTTTCTTTGGGGATTCTGTATTTTAGATCGTCTGTTTCGGAAAAACAGACGAGAAACAGTAACAATTTTTTCATTTCAAGGTACTTTCTAATAAGATATTGCTGTTCAAATAGAAAAGCAAACTCGAAACGGAAAGACTTTATATATTACTGGACATGTTGAAAAGAAAAACAAAGAATTGAATTTTTGCAAATATTTCTTCATTAAGTGATTCTGATAATTGACTTTGCTATTACATGGTGATATATTACTATCGACTTAAGGTTAGGAAAATATATAGATGAAAATCATAAAAACAAAATTTGTTTCTATAATAAGAGGTTGATTATATGCCAAGTGATATTAATTCAAATGACAGTGACTCAGGTAGTGTTCCTTTAGAAACATCAGGGAAAAAATCGATCAATGTGTTCTCATCTTTGCCACGGGAAATTACAGAGGATGAATTACAGAATTCGTCTGGAGCATTAAAACTACTTCTTTCTCATTATGATAGGTTGCTTTCTGAAAATGAAAAGATGAATGATATGTGCGCAGACTACCATAAAAAAGACAAAGAAAACGCAGTGTTAAATGAACGTTTATCAGAATTTAAATCAAGATGGATTTTAATCGATATTTCAAAGATGGTAGGTTCTTTGTTGATTGGCATTACCCCGTGTATATGGGATTATTCGAAAGGATTTTCTTGGTATATTATAATACTTGGAATATTATTAATCGCCGGTTCTTTTGTTGCACAACGGTATTTTAGCTTCAAAGCAGAGGAAAATAAAAAATGATGTTGTTAGAAATACAATATATAAAAGATGCAGGAGACATTGAAAACGAAAGAATAGTAATGAAGGCATTAGCTGATTGTGATATTGGAAATTACTTTACGTTTTTGTCGCACTATGTGGATAAAACAAGCGTTTCTACAGAAGTTGTTTCGCCTTTTTGGTTTGTTAGTACAACGGTGTGTAAGGGTGATATTGTTGTAGTTTATACGAAGGAGGGAAAACGATCATCGAAAGTCAATAAAGATGGTTCAACGTCATATTTCTATTATAGAAATGAAACTCAAGCCTTATGCAAAAATGAAAATGTTTGCGCTGTATTATTAGAAGTTGCTCATTGGAAATCATCTGGTAAGAAACAATAATTTAATCGGAGAAGGGTAAATTCCCCGTCCCTTGGGGCGTAAAAAGATCCCGCACCGGCACGCTGCTGGGCGTGGCCCAGCAGTGAAACGCTGGTCGCGGTAACGCCGCGAAATCCCCGACACCGCGCATGCTCGTATCGCGGTTATTCAATAATAGCTTTGTTCTCGACAGAATGGAAAAGGTTGGGGTGTTTTTGAGAAGAATTTCTGTGGGAATAACGAATCGCCACAAAGTGTCACTTGAATATGCTTATGATCATGTTTTGAGGCGGCTACGGGGCTACCAGAAATTATCTCACGGATTCAGAAAGCTGTTTTACACCTAAAGAAATCTTATAAGTTAAATTTTCTTAGCGAACTCCTTTTGTTCTTCAACTGTCATTTCTTCTGACACTAGATGCTCCAAAAAATACCGACAACCTTTTTTGACATGAAGGTTCTTCAAGAATATATGGCTGAAATTTATGCTTTCCGGAACGTCATGCACAGGATCACAAATAAGTTCACAAGCTCTCCTGGGAATCACGCTAAAATGATAATATTCACTTGAAGGCATATCAAAGTCTTCATTTGTATTTCCAACAGCCAATTCTTTTCTTATTGTCAAAATTCTGCATTTTTCCTTGCAAATAAACGGATTCACAACTTTAGCCCTTTCGCTATTTTCATAAATACCATTCATTTCAGATACTCAATAGCCTTGTTTGTGATTGACTCCGTAATCCCGATATTAAAGTTAGTCTTGAAAAATTTTCCGATTTCAGACTTTAATTCAGCTCCAGGATCGTCATCAATGATGGCGAAACGTTCGATATTCAAAGAAGAATGCTCGACGAGGTATTTCTGAATTTCTTCCCAACGTCTTCCAAGGAAAATATTGGGAGTCCTGTCAATCAAACGGTCTCCAGGCAATCCGCGACGGTCAAACATTGCCTTCGCATCGTTAAGGTTGCGGTATTTTTCGATGATTCTCCATTTCGAACTCCAAACGATGTTGCAGTCTGTCTCTTTCACGATCCTTGAGATCCGTTCTGCTAATTCAGGAATCACGAATTCCTACATCTGATCAAATTCTTCGTAAAAAGCGTGCATGGCTTGAAGGTGATTGACCTTGTGCTCCTTCTTGTAAGTGGAAATCCAATGTCTCTGATGGTGAAAACCGTTTACGACACCGTCCATGTCAAGAAAAATTACCTTCATTTCTTTCCTCTCTTGTAATCCGGGAAGAAAATTCTGATAACCCGAGTCCCAAAGCCCACATATCGAAATTTCGTCCACTCTTCATGCTGTTTTGTTTCAGATTTGATGATTAAAAATCGTAATATTTCTTTGTATTTCTAGTCACTTTGATAAATCTGCCAAATAAAATCATGATCATTTATTTTATCTACTGCTCCGTAGCCGTATTCAGGACAAATGAACGTTTTCTCTGAATCTTTCATGGGGAAATCACACTCCGGGCAAGGAACTTTCATTCCTAAACGATGAAAATAGAATACTTTCTGTGCAAAATCAAAATCCAAACGCCTCATCACCGGGTCCTTTATTGAAAATTCCCAAGAAACATGTCATTTTCGCATAATTCTATGACTCCGTAACCACATTTCTTGCAGACAAACTTGAAATTTATGATTTCCATCTCATTCTGACAGTCTGGACAGACAATTTTTATGTCGTCGCAATGATAAAAAATTGTTTCCGATCACATTTCTCAGTTTGTCTATGTCTTCTCTTTCCATTTTCTACCTCAAAACGGAACTTCGGAGCGATATCGCTCGATAGATTGTTGAGCATAGGTCAAAATCCAATCAGCATACTTGGATTGACAGCTCTTTCCTGCGATCAAGCAATTCAAAATTCTCTCGATTTCTTTCCGTTTGACTTTCGTTTTGAATTTTCTATATTTTATACTGCATTTTGCTTCAAAATCAGAACATAAATCCCTATACCACTGGCAATTCGAACTCGAAGCAACACGAATACACGCCCCAATATTAGGTGGATCGTTCTGTGGCACAAGAATTACTTTAAGATGATGTTCCATAAAGTCATAATACATATCTTGAAGGGCAAATTTCAGATGCTCTGAAAGCATTTTGAGTCTCCTTTAGAACTTTTCTTTGCTTTTCCGCAGATATATGAAGTAAATTCAGAATTTTAGGAGACGACTTCATAAAATTGGTAAATTTAAGGTTAGAAACATTGAAAATAGTTGAACATAATGGTGTCAGGTTGACCTTTGACCCGGAAAATCATTCTTATATCGACTCAAACGGTGTGGAATACGCTTCTGTCACGAGATTGATTAGCAGGGCTTTTCCGATTTTTGAAAAAGAAGCAATAGCAAAGAGAAAATCCGCAGAAACCGGAATTCCTTTTCAAAATTACATTGACGAATGGGAAAAAATCGGAAAAGAAGCGGCATTTGAAGGCTCTTTGATGCACGAAATCGCTGAAAAAGTCATTCGAAAACAGGAAAAGTTCGTTCCAAGAAACCGGAATGAGAGACTCAACCTTCAAGAGATCCAAAATACAGTTTCTATCTTGGAACAACGATATTCTCTTGAACCGGAAATCATTATTTTTTCTCCGAAATACCGAGTCGCCGGAACGGTTGACTTGTTAGGATCAGGAAAAGACGGTTTTTGCATCTTCGACTGGAAAAGAATTTGCAGACTGGAACGAAGTTCTAGAAAATTCGGAACGATCCTGCCGACAATGAGGTTGATGGATTGCAATTTCGTTCATTACTCCTTACAGACTGCCTTATATGAGATAATCTTAAAAGAAGAGCAGTATATCCCTGCGGATTCTCAAGTAAATCGTTTCCTTTTGGTAAGAAATACGTTTGGGGGATCGTTCAATCCGATCTGTTGTGGGGATTTTCTTTATGAAGCTCAAGAACTCCTCAAGTGGCACCGCCATTTTTCCAGTGACTATCTCTAATGAATTTGTTTTCAGGGAAATAGGCATCCGAAGTTCTTTCTGCGAACTTTTTGAATAGTTGGAATTTTTCAATTTCACAACTTTTGCTTATAATGAACTCAAAACCAAAAAGGAAATTCGTAAATGAGTGCGGAAAAAATCGACAACCTCAAAGTAGTCTTGGGACAAATGATCCGCGTCGTGAATCAGAACAAGAAAGCGTCTGAGAACGAAAAATACGTGTCGTTGCAGGTTGAAGATGAGTCTGGTAAGGAAGACACCGAACGCTGTTTGCTATTTACCGAGTCTGAAATCGAGAAAATGGAGCAAATCCAATTCCCACTCGCCCTCAAGGAGATGAAAGCAGGAAGACTTTATAAAGCCTGTATTGACAAGAAGAATACGTTCCTTGTAAAAGTTACGAATTACTTTGGCGAAGATATGATCCTGAGAGTTTCAAACACCCAGCTTCAGCTGGCAGAAAGTCGTGGAAGTAGAAATCCCGAAGACCTTACAGAAAAGAGCTGGTGGACAGATCTTTCAGATTAAAAAATATTGGTATTGTTGTTGCGTTACAATCACCCTTGAGAAGTCTGGTTTGTTTGAGCCATGGGTTGGATTTCTCAAGGGTATCTTTTTACTTCCCATTCAATTCATCATTCTTTGAGGCATCAGAATGATCACTCCAAGAAAAAGACTTCCCTGGACAATTAGGATTAGGGCAGATTAGCATATTGAAAGCCGAACTCCACATTAAGTATTGACCACAATGTTTGCAATATTGTTGATTGAAAAATCCAGAATCAACAAAAAACTGCATGATTGGTTTTACGGCTAATGTGTCTGACATTATTTTCTTCCTCCAATACGAACTCTTCACAAGGGAGTCCGTTGAAATTTATTTTCTGTTCAACAGAAACAAGGAAATCTTCATCTATGCTTGGTTCTTGCAGAATAGAAATCAAACCACTACCACAGTTTGAACACACCGTCTTAAGAGTTCCAATATCAACAAGACTATCCACTGTCCCACAATCCGGGCAAATTCCTTCTTTGAATTTTGCGATAAGTTCTCCTATTTCGTCCCAGACCTTCTCAAATTCCAAGATCATTTCGCTGTCTTCGAGATCATTGTTCATTCTTGTTCCTTTCGTAATTTTCCCGACACTCTTTGCAATTTGGAGTAGAGTCCAAAAGATCGCAATTCATTCCCGGAGGACATTCTGCATCTTGTTTGAAACGTTTCTTTGCAATTTCAATATGAGTCATTGCTTCTCTGATATTCCATTCTATAATCGCATCCAGAGCGTCGTCGAACAACTCACATGAATTTTCTTTAATAAATTCCAATTCCGCTTGGTCGTTGTCTTCTGTGCAAATCAAAGAACTTGGACAAACCATGAAGAACTTTCCCGCAATAGAATTATACCGCAGCTGTGGATTACACTGGCAAGCGATTTCCGAACAAGGGAGAACATAGTAACGGTAGTTTACGCTCTCAATGAAAACATCTAACGGATTTTCTTTACTCTGCATGAGTAAAATGCTGTTCCCGTCCGGTCGATTCCAATGGTGAAAGTAGAAAGTCTCACTTTCTTTAGTATTTACGTTTTCTTTAGGAATAAAAATCATACGTTCACCCTTTCACGACCGCTAACGGTCTTAGTTTTACGAGAATTTCAACGAGATCTTTCTGCTCTTCCATTACAACGTCGATATCTTTGTATGCTCCGGGAGCTTCGTCAAGATCGTTGATGCTGGAAATACTATGAACAATTCCTTTACTTTCCATTTCTTCCTGAACCTTGGAAAGTTCGAAAGTTTGCTTCGCTTTCATCCGGGACATCTTTCTTCCTGCGCCATGCGAGCAGGAGCAGAGGGACGCTTCATTCCCTTTACCCTTGACAATGTATGAGAACGAACCTTGTGACCCTGGAATAATCCCGAGAACTCCTTCTCTGGCAAGAGTAGCCCCTTTACGGTGAACAATTACATCTTTGCTGTAGTGATGCTCAAACGCGGCGTAATTATGATGAATTGAAATTCCGTGGAATGGTACCATTTCCGGAATATGTTTTTGGATAGCGCATTTTACAGAGTGGGCTATCTCTGACCTATTCTGTTCCGCAAAGGCAAGGCAAAGATTCATTTCTGCCCAATATTGTTCGAATAATTCTTCCCCTCTGGGGATGAACGCAAGATCATTTTTTACAATATCGTTGTAATACCAACGTTTGCAAAGTTCTCTTGCTTTTTCAATATAAAAATCTGCAACTTTCTTTCCGAGATTTCGAGAACCTGAATGAATCATAAACCAAACGTGACCGTCGTCCCCGTATTGGATTTCAATGAAATGATTTCCTCCACCAAGAGTCCCTAATTGGAGTCGAGCATGATCTAACTCATCAAAGCAAATTGGAGCAGATGCCGATCCTTCTTCGTACCAATGAACTTGATCAAAGAATTCCGTTTCAACAGGTTCTTTATGCCAAGTCTGACCAAGTGGAACTTTCGAGTGAATTGTTCCAACAATCTTTTCTAAAACAGAACGTTCTGGAATTTCTGTCAAATTGGTTTTTACTGCCAGCATACCGCAGCCGATATCTACACCGATCGCATTTGGGCAAACGGCGTTTTCTAAAGCAATTACACCACCAATCGGCATACCGTACCCTTCATGTGTATCAGGCATCAAACAAACATTTCCGATGAGACAAGGAAGTTGAGAAAGGTTTCGAGCTTGTTCAATCGCTCCCGGTTCCGGACTCATGCACCAAGACAAGATTCTATCGCCATATTTAATCATGATCAGTATTCCTTTCAAGATTCTTAATTAAAATCAATCCAAGAAATTTTAAAACACAACTCTCCCAGCTTTCGAGCAGTTCCAAATTCAACTCTGTAGCCATATTTTTGAGTTAGAATTGCCTTGAAGATATTGCCAGAGTTGTTTTTCAAATGGTTTTCGAATGGAGCTTTGCGTGTGGTAACATAGAAAGCAATCTTATTCTTTCCTTCGTTTGAAGCTTTTCTGATTTCGCTTTCAACTTTCGCGAACAAATCTTCGTGTTTGTTCTCAAAAGACTCAAAGACATATTTAGCAATATCGTTTGCATGTGTTATCATTATCTGTTCTCCGGGTAACAATCAAATTCGATGATAATGGTATCTTCTTTCTCACAGAGATGACCGTTACAGAAACAACCACGATAGTAAAAATTTACATCACCATCATGTTCTTTCAAGTAATTGAGGAGTCTCAAATCTTTTGTTTCCATATAACCTGAACGGAAACAGATTTCATCTGATTTAAGATGTTCAGCCTTGTAGTCCGTCATACTTTTTAAGACTGCAATAGCATACTTCTTGTCAAGATAATTTTGGAACCATTTCTTCATTTCAAATCCCTTTCGGTCTGCTTAGATTCTGTAATTGTATGAAGCATTTGAGGACTATGGCTTGATTTTATATTCCTCTACCTTGAAATCCCCACAAGTTTCACACTTAAATTCAATCGTAACAACATAATGAGAAACGCTTCCAAAGAATTTGACTCGTGTTTTCTCCCGATTCGTTTCCACCCATTTATGTTGATGGAGAAATTTGTTCAGAATTTTTTCAAGTAGCGTTTCTTGAATTCCTGACTCTCTTAAATATTCTTTACTAGAACTGCCTACCGCGTGAAGGTAGGCAGCAATGTCGCCAAGTCTCAAATCTTCATCTTCTCCATGCTCAATATAGTAAATGCGCTTCAAAGGAATACCAGATTTTTCGGCAACTTGTTTTTGAGTCAAACCCGACTTTGCTCTCTTTCCTATCATATACGAAACAAGGTGACAACATTTATCTTTGAATTCTTTTTGAAGTTTCGAATCATTCACTAACTTAAGAAGTTGTTTTTTAATTACCATTCATCATCCCCTCTTGTTAATTCAAATTGTTCTATTTCATAAGATTCCAAAATCTTAAAAAATCCGTGTTTAACAAAGAACTCACTTTCTTTCAGAAGTTGTTTCTTGTTTCGCTCCATTTCTTTGATCGCTGCTTTTTCTGCAATCTCTTTCTTGCGATATTCTTTCGCGCGAGAACAAGAATCAATTACATTCCCAACAGCTTTTCCCAGATAACAAGCTGTATTGGAATTTGCAACTTTGAATTTTACCCGATATCGAACATTTTTCTCAAAATGGTCTACGACCTTCAATTTCTTTCGAGTCTTCTGAGAACGAAGAAAATTCCTTGTCTTCATCCAACGTTTGTGTTCGATGGAAAGAATTTCCGGAACCATCTCCATCATAGTTTGAGAATGAATCGCGGCAATAATCTGGCATCCATTTTCGAGCATTTTTTGGAAAATTTCAAAAAGACGATAACATGAACGAATACTTAACGCCTGATCTGGCTCATCAAAAATAAAAAGAGTGTTCTTGAGTTCGGCAAAACCGTTAACAAAAGTGTTCATATTCGTTTCACCATGAGACATGTAGCGAGAAAAAATGGAAAAGAAAGATACTCTACTTTTATCATTAAGTGTTCTGGGATTGTCTTTTTCAAAATCAACAAACAAGAAACGTTCAAGTCCAGATTCATCCACAATATATTTCAAATGGCAATCATGCTTTTGAATGGCTTCTTTTAGCTCCTGTAGGAGCGTTGTTTTCCCCGATCCATTATCTCCTACGATAAACGTTAAAGGACGGATAGAATACGTTTCTCCTGTCCTAAAGAGCTTTCGTATAGGTTTTTCAATTTTAATTTCTGTGATCATTATTCACCACTTTAAAAGTTTTCCACTCTCGTCTTTTACCTCTTCAAAATTCTTTTCAAGAGTCCCTTTACAGTATGAATTCCAATTACTCCGTAGATCGTTTGTATACCCCTCAAGAGTCCCATGATTCGTATAGTAACTCATGATGGACTCTGCACGGATCGAGAACAAATTATATTCAGTATAATAACATCCGCAAGCCGTGTATTCCCCATTGTTAAAACTCCATACTAACGGCTTGAATCCGCACTTTGGGCAACGTTCCCATGTTTGAACATCCTCAGGAATCTTATAGAAAGAAAAATCTCTGATCTTCAAATTCACTGGAAAAGGATTGATATTCAAAATCCTGAAAACAAAATCAAAATCTTTACACTTAGAAAGTCTTCCAAGAATCTTTTCCGCTTCAGTTCCCTGAAGCAGTTTTTCAATCGCTATCCCATCAAGGTTCATTTTCTTTTTTCTTTATCAACAAGTTTTTCTTGCATCTGTTTTTCAACGATTTCCCATTCAAAATCATCCAACGGAATCGGCTTTGAATTGTTCCAACATTTTTTCAAGACTTCGAAAGTCAGATAAACGTCTTCCATTGAGTCGTGAAGTTTATCAAACGGAACTTTTGCTCCGAGCATTTCAGCTACGCTGCCAAGTTTGAAGTTCCGCATATACGGTCGAACGTTTGCGAGAATCCTTGTTGCATCGGACATGAGATCGATCGTATTCACCCAGAACCAAGACCCGAAATATTTATCACCACAATCAGTAAACCACTGCCGAAGAACTTCTTTATCGAACTGGACATTATACCCGATCATAGTAAACTTGTCTTCTGGATCGAATTTGTCGACATTCTTTCCAAGTAACAAAATAAACTGCTTGAAAATTTCCAAAGGGTCTGGATAGGAACGGAGTTGTTCTATCGTAAGATTTCCGATCGCCAATGCGCTTTTCACGACCTCTTTTCCTTTGAACGGTCGGACTCGATAGTCAAACTTGTCCAAAACCAAAAAACGATTTTCCTCTTGGTCATAATCTAAAACCAACCCAGACAACTGGTGAAGTCCGCATACAGCCGTATTCACGCTTGTTGTTTCTGTATCATAAAGAAGATATTTCATACTGCACCTTTTGACAATGCTTTTACAATTTCAGATTTGGAAACTTTTTGCATCTGACCATCAAGAAAAATCCCGTGCCAGGACACAGAATTACCACCTCGAAAATCTTTCTGACCGTAAGCGACATAGTCGCCATCAGAAAAGTAACCCATAATAACTCCACCGCTGCCTTGTTCCTCTTCGTCCGGAACAAAAGCCTCTTCGATAAAATTATATTTCAACTTCACTGATCCCGGAATCCCTTCCAGCTTAGCAAGCCAAGGTCGACCGTATCGTCGATGGTTATAGGCTCCGAACTTTGCCACTGTTACCAATACAGGCTCTTTGTTCATTTTTTACCTTTCTTACAATTTGATGTTGGTTGATTTCTGTAGTATATGAACCGTTCTCTGATTTGCGGCGATTTCATCTACAGAAAAAGTGCCGGATTTTCACCGGCACGATCTTATTTTCTGTAATTATTCTTCCGCTGTAGGAACTGCCGGGGGATTTGGACTCAAGATGTTTCTCATGTCACTCTTATTAAGGAGCTTTAGGGTATCATCAGGAATTTCACGGTTAAGGAAGACACTGAGACCGTTTTCTGTTTCACTTACGCAAGTGTAGGAACTACCGCAGTTCACATTGCTTTTCTTCCAACGAGTGAGTCGTTGAAAGGTTTTAGGATTCATTGCAATGCCGACATAATTGAGCATGCTGAGTTCACGAGCTGTCGGAAACGGTAATTTGTTCTTTCCGTTCCAAAGAGCGATCGCACATTCAAAGTTTTTGATACTGGGTGTTTTGTGATTTTCCTGGCAAGAACATGCGAAAGAACTTGCAATTTCTCCGTCAAAAATTTCACGGATGAGAATTGGCAAATCTCCACAGTGCTTGCAAGGAATGATTTCTTCGATTTCCTTCGTTTGGAAATACCCGATTTTCTTGTGGAACGAACAGTTCTTTTCTTTCGTCATGATAATCTCCTTTGACTATTATTTGTTACGCTTCAATCATTTAAAGCTCTGGAGATTTATGAACTGAATTGAGAACCTAAATGAATTATTTCCAATTTATAGGTTGTAAGGAAGTTCCTGGAGCAAATACGGCATAAGCAAAACCGCCATTATTATTATCAGCGTGATTGTGGCGACGCATTCCCGCCCCCGTTCCTCCGCCAGAAAAGTCGATTGCGATATTACCTTCTTGAACCATTAAGACGTAAACTTGCTGAACCACCGGAGTCACGAATTGTTTTGCATCATTAGCCGACCCCCCAACAGTTCTCAGTCGTTCCCAAGTAACCTGGGCAGAGCAGAGAAGTTTGATAGAGTAGTTATCCAAGTCAACTTCTTCAAGTTTGTCGTTTTCAAACTTTAGAATCTTTGTTCTATCGTATTCGAAAGCCCCAAGAGAATCTTTCTTCAAAGTATTATTTTTTTCTGACAAATTTGTCCAGAAAATGATATTCACTCCCGGACGACCTGGTAAGTTTCCGAGCGTTGGAGTTATCACTTCGTACAAAGGGGAAATGATTTGTGTAGTATCCCCTGCCGCATCATAGTAAACAAATGGAACAACCCTCGGAGTTGCTTCCAGAATACCGTTAGGTAAATATCGAGCGTAATGTAATGCCCGATACTTTTTCTTTTTTTCAATTTCTGAAAATTCAATCCGGTACTTTGACTTTTCGATATGCTTCTCGTAGTAATTGATTGTTGCCTTATTTTCTATTTCTGCATTAAAAAAAGCATAGACGTCACCATTGGGCGCAGACAATGTACAAGCAGTTCTTCCGACGTCAGCTATCATGCGAAAGTTCCTTCAATTTTCAAAACAATCTTTTTCCCGAGAGTCCCGGAATTGGTAACGGAAATTGCATTCCCTTCAATTTTACAAGCGACTGTCCCAACCGTTGTTTCCTCCACCATTGCTGTAACAAATAACGGTGTTAGTCCTTCAATTTGAACAACAGTTGGGGTTGATCCGGTGCTACTCTCAATTGTAAAATAAACGTAAGGATAAATATCGTGATTTTTAACTTTCAAAGAACTCAACACCTCCAGAATACTCTGATGGAGCGTTGTTCCGTGAGGATTTGTCGAGTCCATCGTGTGGGCCGCAATGTTAGTTAAATACTGCTTGTCAGTATCAGTGTCAAGAACAGGATTCGTGGCAGTGCAGTCAACTGTAGCGAGTAACAAATGCCGCACATCATCAATCGGTGTTTCGCTCAAAACAATACGGCAAAGAGAAGGATCAACATCCATTCCTTCTTCAACGGCAAAGAGGTAAATATAATTCATCTTCTCTGACTGAAGTTGTACCGTTATAGGTTCCTCACGGTATGCCAAACGGTAATTCACGATAGCCATTATTACGAATTCCGTTCCTGCGGTAGTAATCGAAAGAGCATGGGTTCCAGCAGATTCCCCTGCAATCAATGTATATTCTGCGTCTTCAATAATTGCTTTTGCAGCACCGTAAGTGGCAACATAAAGTAAATTATCGATAATTTTCGCCCTGCGTTCTTCTTCCGCTTCTGTCAAGTAATCATTCACTTTCATATACGGAAGACGGTAAAAAGGGGTCTTTCCACTGTATGCCATTTATCACCTACATCTTTCTATATTTTCTGGAATTGTTTCTGTATCATCAAGCAAGCGGCACTGAGTTGCTCCACATTCAATTCTCGTTAAAAGCGGTTCCTGTTGACGTTCACTGGAATTGTTTGCCCGATAAGAACTTCCAAATGTCGCCATGTTATAACTTGTCTGGAGATTTTGTTCGGACATTTTTCCTTGATAAAAATCGTATAAAGACGTACCCTTCATACTGCAGCTCCCACCTCAAATTGTGCAACAGAGAGCTGAGTGATCCATTCTTTCTGTTGAAGGTTGATTGAATGGTTTATTCCTGTTATGTAGAAAATGATTGATCCGACTTTTATCTTGTCAAAAATGTGGAACCCATACCAACCAGGAACAGTGATTGTACCAGTGAAAATCAAAGATTGTCCAAACCGAACATTTGTCTTATGAAACTTCTCTAAGTCTTTTATTGTTACTAGCCCCGGTTCAGAAGTTGTTATAATTCTACTCCAAGGATAATCACCTACGCCAATATCTGCTTGAGTAAACTTCATTCCAGGCATTTCTCCATCAGGAACGAGTTGAGTGGACTCGGTGTCATTTTTAACAAGCAGACCGAGGGTTAAGAAGGTATTATATCTATTTTCAAGATAAGGTGCAATGTCCATCGAAATAATGTTGCTCTCTTTGTAAGTTCTGACAATAGGTCCGTTTTTAACCCACGTTGGACAGCCATATTCATCCATGTAGTAGAAATACCCGCACCCGTCTGGTTGAATTATGAACTGGTGATTAATTTTCTTTGCGATCTCTTTCAAAGCATCTAAAACTGGAGTTCCAAGTACAAAATTTGTAGAAGGAGCTTGCCAGTCCCAAGACCTTGGAAGAATTATGTTCGACACTGCCCCTGCACCGGAGGAGAAATCAGGAACGTATTTTAACTTGCAACCGGAATAGGACACCATATAATTCAAAACACCATCCATTCCATTTTCAAAAACTTGATCTCCATCCCAGAAAGGACAGTTCACGAGTTTCATGTCGGACAATTTCTTTTGAATTCCTACAAGTTTTACAGTAAGTTGAGAACTACCTTCACTTACTTGGTCTTGGATTTCCATTGCGTATCCTTTGAAGATTTGACCATAGTCGGTTTCATAATGAGAATCAGAGGTTGTTGGTGTGACTTCATTCAAATCGTAAAAACCGTTTTTGGCAACAAGGGTCAAAGCTCCGATGGCTTGAGTTGGGGCGTCTGATATGTCCATCATCATATATTTATCGAGAGTAAGGGTGCCGGATGTTCCGTCCAAACCGTGAGCAATGCTTATGTTGGTTATATAGTCTTCCCATTTAGTTCCGGAAGTCTCTGTGCCACGGTAAACAGAGAGTTTGTTGTTTACATTTGTTTGGAAATCCTTAGAAAAGTTGCCGTCACCATTCAGGACATCTGTTAGCCTTCCAGTATACTTTGTAACATGAATTATCCCGAACAATTCAAAAGCGTTTAGTTGTAATTCAGAATCATCAGCCCTGAATTCAAAATCCACACGAAAGATAGAAGTTTGAGTATCTTCGTCATAGTGAACTTTTTTGGATTTGTATTTCTTACTCAAGCCACTGTATCCGAAATTCTTTCCACCAACTTCAAGGCAGTAATAATCCTCCATACCACCATTTTCAGAAACATTGGTATCTGTTTGCTGCCCAGACATTTTGAAAAAGTAAGAAAAAGAGACAACAGGACAGAACCTTAATGCTGCAAAAGCAAAGTTTCCTATACAGTTATTGAACGTTGCCTGAACTCTGTTTCCAAAGTTCACGTAAACATTCTTTGAGGTCAACTTAATGTTGTCAGCATTACCTTTTTTGTGCTCAGCAGGAAAACAGTTTAATGCTGGTTCTGTCTCGTTCAGAATGTCAAGGTCTTTATTTTTTTTACAAATCAGGTTCTTTGAAGTCTGTTTCGGATTTGTTACCAAATCTCCAGTAACGATCAAACTATTCATCAAAGAATAGAAGAAGATTACATTCTTATTTAACAAATCGTTCGAGTTGACGTGAAGAATTTTTTGCCCCATCTGGCTGAAATTCAGAGGCCCGGAAACGGTGTTATCTTTATTGATACTTACTGAAACTTCTCCCGTAGGATTGGCTCTCAGCTCAACATAGTCTCCGTTCGTAGAGTTGAAAGAATTACTACTGCTTTCAGTGTAGAACTTGAATGAAGCATAGCAAGGATTCTTTCCGGTTTCATCGTCTTCCCAGGAAGTGAAATCTAACAATAAGGCGAACACTCCAGTAGGATTGAAATTACTGACAAAGGTTCTATTGAAAGATTCCTTGTCCATATAGGGATTTTTCCCGAGGATAGAGATATAGTCAGCAGTCAAAGTATTTGCTACGTCATATTTTACTCCGTAATTTTTCAAAGTATCGACCGCTTTTTTCCATTCTTCCGAAGCATCAGTTTTAGCTTTCGGTTTAAGCGGAGACCACAGATAATACTTCCATTCGGTAGCAACTGCGTAATCTTCAACTGAAGCGTCAAACTTCAATTCGTTTCTTCCGAAGTCCCAAGGATAAATGATTTGGGGAATCAATGTTCCGTTAGGTGTAATGAAACCAGAATCTTTTTTCCCCGCTTCATTCATGTCTACGTAGACATTGCTGTAATTCTTTTCGGAAAACTTTTCTACAACACTCTTGACGTTCTGAAAACAGATCATACTGTTTGCGTTCTTCGGAAAAAACTTCAAAGCGTCTTCACCCTTCTTGGGATCGAAATCATCCGGCAAAGTCACAACAGGTATACCAGAGAAATTAATATGTTCAAAAGCATATCTTTTTCCATTAACAACCTGTGGCGTCAATACAGACCCAGTTTCAATATATAAAGGAGTTGGAGCGTTGTTATCGTAAGCCATTAAAATCTTTTATTCCAATTCAGACGAGTTTTCTTGAGAAACAATTCTACGCTATCGTCAAGATAGTGTTTGAAGTTGTCTATGATTCTTTGCGCTTCAGATTCGTTATTTGCAGAAGCAACTGTATAGTTGAATTTCAGCATCGTCAGCTCCTGTTTTTTATTTTGAGATAGAAATAATCAGCCACAAGAATTCACGACATAAAAACTCCCATGAGTTTGTTAGACTCATGGGGAGATCAGCTTACAAGGAACGAATTTGCTCGGAGATTTCTTTCGCGTCAACATTCACGGAGTCGAATGCACGGCAATCATACAATCCAAGTTCCCGGTGTTTTCGAAAAGCGACTTGTGCTCCTTCTACCCGATCAACGATTCCAGCTTGACTGATTTTCTTTCCGCCATTCCGGAAAAGGACTCTTGAAACAGAGGTGAAAGCATTTGTATATAGCAAACACACTTTCACGTCACGTTTGTGGGCGAATTCCATTTCCATCAGGAACTTTGCGACATTTCCGTAAATTCCGGAAATCAGGATTCCTTCAAGGTAAATATCATAATCTGGATACTCTTTAGAGAGATGGTCGGCAAGATTGTAGACCAAGAAAGTAGACTTGATTCCGTCGCAACCGCCGCAAGCGTTGTCGTACTTTCCAAGTGCGATTACCTTTCGTTCTCTGGAAACGGTGTACTTTCCAAACGGGTGGTCGAGAACCTCAAATTCTGGACCGATGATACCTCTCATCACAGTTGATTTTCCAGAGCCGTTTGCTCCGATAATCAAAGTTAGTTTAGGCATGATTCAGATCCTCGAAGTTGTAGGCGATTTCTTTGATTTCGGAAAGACCGAGAAATTTCTTGACCGCTTCGGTTTGTTCATCGGTGAATTGAATCACCACCCGATTTCTGGATGGATGATACTCCTTAAGGTAATAATCCGGGATATTGTCCTTGGAAAGACCCTCTTCCGGCATCATTTTATCCTCGGCAAAAAGCGATTGAGTCTGATAATCTTCTTTCTTCATTTTCCTACCCCTTCAAAGAAATTTCCTCTGTCAATATATTTGTATACGATGTCCCCATTTTCATCTTTGACGATGTTTTTGTTTTCGTCATACATAGGGACAAGGGAGCCACGAAAGATACGATAAGGAGAATTTCCCTTTTTCGGACTGTTCCAAAGATACCGCATGTGTTCTTCCATTGTCATACCGAAAAAATTTGCACGATTCTTAGTGGAGTTCGTGTTCAATCCTTCTCCGTTGACATACGGGAACCCGGAGTAAATCGTATGGATATCTTTTGAAATATCAGAGTAATGGACAACGCCATTCTTCTTGGCAATACAGATCGCATTGGTCATCTGTCCTCTGGAATAGTTCCAATCCTCGGAAAGACCGCAACAACAACCATTATGGCAAGCATCCTTGAAGTCCATATCGGAAACGTAAAACCGGAGTCCGGTCTCGTTGCAAGTTTCCAACATTCTCTTTACGAAAGGTGCTTTGACTTTGCGGTTTAAACGCAAGTATCCGGAGCCAATGGAATAGCGGCGATAAAACTTCACAATATCAAATCCGGCAAGTTCAGAGATTGTTTCAAACTTTTTGATCGCCGGGAGATTTCGAGTTTCAACACAGAAAAATTCTGTAGAAACGGCGGTTGCTCCTGCTTTTGCGCAGTCCTTGATAAGATCAACGTAACCGAGATTGGAAATACCGATAATGAAAGGACGGAGTCTCAAAGTTGCTCCACCAGCGTTCAGGTTGGCATATTTCTCGATTGCGGCAATTCTCTTTTGAGGAGAATCAACTCCGGCTTCGATAATACGGGCATGATCTTCACGATTGGTAATGATGGAGAACTTACAATTCCACTTCTTGTTGCCTTTAAACAGCTCAGTATACCGAGGATCATCCAACCACCAAGTTGCTTTCGTAGAGAAGCAAAGCGGATAATCGATTTCTCGGAAGAACTTCAAAAGTTCCAACGTCACACCGTAACGACGTTCAAATTCATCAAACTGGTCAGAAAGACCACCCCACTGCATAACTTTGCGAGCCTTGATATAATCGCCGAACTGCGAGTCATCCGGTTCGAGGAACATACGCTTGATTTTCTCAACATTGACGGCGTGAACTTCTTTACGGAGATATTTCTCTTTTGCGTTACCCAGACCTCTCTGAAATTGGGAGAAGCAGTTGTGACTCACCATTCCATTAGCAATGAAGTTTTCTGTTGATGTAGTAATGTCGTACATTTTCTGGAAACGTGCAAGACTTTCAATAGAAACGATTTTGTTCCCTTGAGGGGTTGGTTCTTTGATTGAAATTCCTTCGATATTGCATTTCGCCAAATCCATTCCGGTAAGATTCTGGAAGCGAATTTTTTCTTTCATTCCACCGAAATAGACGATCTTCTGATCCCCGTCATCCGCATGATACTTGTGTTGGAATCCTAATTTGTCCAAGCAGAAGCAAAAGTCATCGAGCATCTTCTGATCGGTATTTCCGAAACGACAAGATTCAATAGTTGTTTCTCCTTCCACATCGTAAGCACCTGCAAGGAATCCTTTGTAAAAATCCTCGTTGTCCTGCCACTTGATAATTCTCTTAATGGAATAGTAATCATTAGCATTTTGCGCTCTGATTGCCCTGGTTTTGATTTCTTCTTTCGTTTTTCGATCAATCATCGGAAAATCGAATTCTTTCGCAAATATGCCAAAACGTTCAAGATAACGTTTTGCTTTCATTACGGCAGAGGTCAATTTCATAGCCAGGCGGAAACGATAGCACAGTCCATCGTTAGTCTGATATTCCGCAAGATTTCCATCTCCACGAATGATGCCGTTCAGATATCCGGACATGTAAGCATCATTTTCAACATACCCCTTTTGAGTGTCGATTTTGAAACTTACAATACTGTTTTGGGTCGTCAAACGAGTTTCACCGATAGTACGTTTCGGCAAAAAGGTTTTCTTCCAACCTCTTTCCGTATACCAACGGTGTTCGGAAGAACAGATCGCATAACGACCATCAGCAAGCGTAACTTTGAACGCTTCTTTTTCTTCCGTGATCCATTTATTCAGAACAACGGACTTTTTGATTTTCGGGAAAGTATTGAATTGAATATCGACTCCAACAATTTCATCTCCAATTTCGAGATCTTTAATCGCTTTGGTAGAATGATCCCACATAGTAATCTGGGTGTCTCCATCAAGGCAATACAAGCATCCATAATAACAGTTGCTGTAGGTGTCAAAAGTCATAGGCATCGAGCAGTCCGGATACTCCGCTGTCCAACGAGGAGAAGAATAGTCATGAACAATGACTGACCCGTCTTTTTGAGCAGATATAACCGGGGCGACATCGGTCTCATCTTCGGAAATGTTAATGTCCTCTTCGATCACGGCCTCATCTTCTGGATTGGTAAGGGACTCCAACTCCTGAATTCTTTTTTCATTTTCTTCCAACATTATTTTCTGTCCTTTCACAGTTATTAAAAGAATCTGTTTTGACTCATCAAATCTTTGAAATTGTAACCGTCATTCTTGATGTAATGGGGAAGATTAAACATCTCCATTACGTTTTTGACATCTTTCGGCTCGAACAGAACGATGATATAATCTGGATTTTCGTTGATGTATTCAGTGTTCTGAGCGTTCTTTTTATCTCGAAGCTCTTCATAATAGAAAGTGTTTTTCTTTCGGCGCAGGAAGTTGTATCCGATGAATTCGTTAAGCAGTTTAGACTCACCTGCACCGTATTTGATAACAGCATATTGATACATACGTTCAGCTTCGATATTGATGGTCGGTAAGTCATCAGGTTCCAAGTCGATTTCCCGAAGTTCTTTTGGTAGAAATGGAAACTCCGTAAATTCTGTCATTTTGAATTGATCAAACAAATCCATACAAATTACCTCTTTTAGTTTTAACTGTGCTACGACAGTTATGAAGCGATTATCAATTCAAAGTAGATTTTCAATATTCGTAATCGCTGAAACGGTAGTCCTCGTCGTCATAATCCGATTTTTCACGGTCTCTTTCGAAGTCGAATTCTTCTTTGATTTTCTCTTCCAAAGTCTCCAAGTTGACGCAAGAAAGTTTTTCAATATCGATTTCTCTGAAGATATCTTTCATTGAAATTGAGCCGTTTTTGTTCTTAACGATGTTTCCGTTTTGGTCTTTCTTTGGAAAACTCTTGAGAACTTCAATGCCGGTAATTACAACATCTTCGATATAATCTGTACCAGCATCGTAACATTTTGCTCCCCAGTATTCGTAAGGACCTATTCCGTCGTTTCCAATAGTGTAATCAAATTCAATCGCCAGTTCGTGCTCGTGGTTATTCGTTGATTCAATATAAAGATGGATGTTTGCCATGAAAATCACCTTTGATTTTGTCTTGTCTTGTTTATATGATGCGAAAAGGAAATTTTTACGACAACTTCAAATTCAGGGTAATCTGCAAGTTTTTACCGTCTTCAAGTTCCTTTACGGAAATACCGGGAATTTCATGAGTCTTCTTTTCCAATTCCGATGCCTTGACAAAACGGAAATTGTAAGACTTCAATAAATCTACGAAATCCAACGCAGAGAACTCTTCTAAATCCTCCCAAAGGAAGTCTTCAGGTTTTCCACCGAACTGTTTTACCCATGCTCCAAAGTCCCTGGAAGCCATCTCAAAAGAGGAAAGAGCGTTCAATAGCTTATCATCCGGTAAACGAAGCAGAAAATCAAGAAGCTGATTTTTCTTTTCGAACTTGATAGGAGTCGGATTTTCTTCAGGGGATTTACGATTCATGATATCAAGAATAATATCGGTAGGACGATTAAAGTCTCTCAAAGCACTTTTTAACGCGATCCAAGATGCCCAACAATACCTTGCTCCAGGAAATCTATAACGACTGTCAACAAACATCGTAAAATTCCTCGGCAGTTTCAAGGTTCTAATGAAATCGGAAATCCGGTATAACCGATAATGTTTTGAAGTGTTTTCAACGTAATTGATTTCTCCAAGAATCGTATTCCCGGAACTGAGAGAAAATACACCAGTGAAAGTGTAGTCTTTGAGATTATCCTGAGTCATCTTTGACCTCCTGAAAATGTTTGTTGTTTTGCTCCTCCATTGGAGCTTTGTTTTTCTATGAGGTCTTCTCAAAAGTTACAGATATTTTGTAATTTCTTTCGCTTTTTCCTGGTCAATTACCAGACCGTATTCCAACTCATCATCTGCTTCCTCAAATTCTCTTTCTGCTTCAATATATAGCTGAAAGATTTTCCGACGTGAATATCCGGCAGCTTCGAGTTCTTTATTCAGAGCATTGTACTCTTTCATCAGGCTTTTGTACTTTGGAGTTTGTTTGCAATAGTCTTCCTCCGGTAGAACATGGAACTTCTTTTGCAGGGCTTTTACTTTTTCTTCGAATGTTTTCATTTTGTTACCTCTTTCAGTATGTTGTGGTTTGAAAAACGATATTTCTTTTTCGAATGCTTTGTTGTTACTTTGAACGTTGCGAGTCTTTTGTCTCCGAACACTGTTCGGTAGGACTCTGATAAAGCGTATAATGCTTCTATTTCACGTCCTTCCGGGACGATTAAGGCATTGTTAGTAACAATCATAGGAATTGGGTTACTCAACCTTAAAATCGTTCCCAGAAACGCTTGTATTCCCTTTTTGAAGAAATTGTCTTGAGAGATGAATTTCTTGTAACGCTTTTTGATTTGAAACTCACGTTCAGTGAGGAAGTAGAAAAACGAGTTGATTTCCCTTTTGGTTGCTCCGAGTTTCACATATTTGTGATAACGTTCCCTGAAACTCTGTCTGGCTCTCTGAGGAGTATTTCCATACTGAAACAAAGAGTCCAAGGCTATGTCATACATCAAGGGATGATAGTTTGAATCAGTCTTATCGAGTAAAGCATTGGTGAACTTGTTTTCGTCTTTTTTTCGTTTCAGACAGGACTTCAAGTAGAGAACTTGGAGATGTTCGATTTCAATGACTGCGCAGGATTGTTCTCCGAAAGTTACTTCTGTCCAGTTCTTTCTCCTGATTTTAGAAACAGGACATTCGAACTTCAACAAATGAGAAAGTCTGGAGTCATTGTATTCCAGACGAGTCTGATTTGGAAGCATTTCACCGTTGAATCGAATGTCAGAATTCATTTTGTTCAAAAGATCTAACGGCTGGCTGATGGAAAACCTATCTTTGGAGAAATCGTGAGTGAGATTTCCTTTTTCCTTCGGAACTCTTTTGTTCCAGACAATTTTCTTTGCCTTGTGAACGAGTAAATCTTCTTTTTGTTCCTGATACTGTAGGGACTTAGAGACGGTATTGATTGATTTCACTTTCAAAACATAGTCATGGTAGTCATTCAAATTCTTTCCGTGTTTGAAGACTTTTTTGGAAGCGAATTTTCGGACAAGCGAACGGACTACTCTGTCATTCTTCCATTCGCCGTTAGGGTAGAGGGACTGTTTGAACGGCTGTAAGAGTTCAATTTCGTCGAGCTGTTTTAAGTCAACGACTTCTTGACCACAGATGCCTAACAGGTAAATGAAAGCCCCGGTATAGGCGATATTGATTCCGAGTTTTCTATTTTCGATCCAGAAGTCTTTTCCTTGGATTTCTGCGTTAAATTCTTTTTGAAGTTCTTCCAACTGCGTAGAGATGTCATAGGAGTAGATCCGTCCAGGCTTCAAGTTGAAAACACAGGAAACATCCGTGATTTTGATGAGCTTGATTTTCCTTAAGGCTTCGGCGAAAGCATTCAGGTAAAATCCTCGTTTTTCTTCGAGGTATTTCACTTTGTCGATACGACAAAAGAAATTCAGGAATTTGCTCGGAGTCAGGCAACGTTCCTCAAGCAGGAAGAAGAATAGAAGTGTCTCAAATGCGTTGAGGTCTTCCGGAACGGAGAGACTATACCGAGCCCGCAATGAATTCACCAGAGTTTCGTCAAAGTGTTTTTTTCCCATTAACGCAATGACAATGTTTCGAGAATATTTCAATCTTCAAGATCTTTCTACTTTTTCTGTTTCTTGTCACCGGCAATAAATTGCCGGGATTGTAAAGAATTTTAACAGGGTCGGCTAAACCCGACCCTGAAAATTCAAACAATAAATTTCATATCTGTTTTATGCCTCCCTTAACGGGAGTCAAAAACAGAGACTCACGTTTCCTTGTGTTTCTTCAAAGGCTACTTTCGTCACCAGTATATGAAGCAATGGAAAAATTTCGGAAAATATATTAACCTAAAGTAAAAATAGTTTTAATATAGTATCGCGTACGCGCGAGGAAATCCGGGACGGATTCGCCTTTGTCGATCTGTTGTTTGATCCAGATTTCGTCTTTGGATTCGTTAAAATCCAAAGAGTTTACACAACCTGATAAAAGCGTTGTTGTTACCGTCAGAGCAAGGAGCAGAAGAATCTTTCGCATTTTTCAGTGCCTCAAGTGTTAATTGTTTACATTCTTCACGGACTTTGAATCCGTCAGACCATTTGAACAAATTACCGCCGTGAGCGGATTTTGGTCGAATCAAAGTTAGGTTTGGAAGATTCAAGTATCCAGCTTCTTCCAGTTGCGTTTCTTCCCGCATCATTACGGTGAGTAACAGTTGGGCAATTCCCGTCAGACCGAGTTCTTTGCCGTTGTAATCGGTCTTTGGAGCAAGGAACAGGATAATTCGTTCGTATTTCTGGCAGTCTTCCAGAGACGGTAACGGAACGTTGTTCAAAACTCCACCGTCGCCCCAGAAGGAGTCGTCTTTCTTTAACGTTTTGAAAACAAACGGAATAGAAGTAGCTGCAAGCGTCCAATCTGGTGTGGCAGGTTTGATATGGGTGGAATAATCGTCCATTCTGGTAACGGAGACCTGGACTCGCTTCGACGCTTCGAAACTCATTTCTTCGAGAAGTAGTTCTTGGATTTTTGCGTTATCCAAGCAATAGTTGGATTTTCCCAAGGCGGTTTTTACCGCCTGGTAGGGAACAACGTCAACCCAGTCGAACGGACTTGTTTGTTCTTGAAGGTTGCTCATCCGTTTTGTAGTAAATCCAGAGTAATAGAGAGAACAGAACAGTGCTGATCCTGAACTAGCTATAGCTTTCTCTGGAACACAGTCGAGTTCCTCGAGAGCTTGGAAAATCCCGGTATCGCACTCTACGGCTTGAAATCCTGCTCCTTGTCCTACAAAAAGCCAGTTCTTCTTGAAGTTCATTTCTTTGTCCTCCAGTTTTGTTTACGCTTTCTCTATTTAGAAATGAAGCGATTATAAGAGAAAGAACTCCCTTACGAAATTTTTCAGAGAATTCTTCCTGGAAATTTTCAAAAATCAGAAATTAGAAATCGCCGACCGTCGTGTTTCCTATTTAGAACAAATAGAGATTTTGCTTCGAGAACTTCCCTGTAATTTTCTTTTGATCAGAAAGATTCTTCAAGACTTCATATAAAGGCAACGGCAGTCAAGGTGACAGCTGAAACAAAAAACCAATGGAGGTTAGTATGATAAAGGTGGAAAATGCTTTGATTCTCGAAGCCGACGAGTTCAGACATCGTGGGCAATATCGAATTTCCGTGTCGCGCTTTCCTAAACCATTCAAGAAGAATGAACTTGTAAAAGTTGAAATGAGAAGAATCGACTGCGGCGAAAGGATATTGGCGATTTTCTCCCAGGCAGAACACGAATGGGAGGAAGGAGTGTATAGAGTTACCAAACGTGGACAGTTGTGTTTTACTCCACCAAAAGGAATGATCGCTGACTATGAAGAAATTGAGCCGAGAGAAAAAAGATACAAGACTCTCAAGGCTTCAGAACTGGATTTTTCAGAGTTCAAATAAGAGGTAAAATATGAAAAGGTATTTTATTGATGGAGTATCGGAAGTTAGCGTTTCTGATGATGGCAGCGTAGTCTCGATAACTTGTGGAAATTTTTCCGAAGGAGAAATGAAACCTGAATTTCAGATCGTTCTCCCGGCAAGATCGTTTGTCTCGTTATCCAAGTTTTTCAACCTGGCAATAAATAGGCTGACTTTTCCACAGGAAGAAGTAAAGAAAGACTAACAATCCATCGAAAAATATTTCCACATCATATATTGATATGAGAAGCAAAGAAAAATTCTCGAAGGAGAGAAAGTCAGAAAGGAATGTATCACATGAAATGGTGGGATCGGTCGTGGAATCCAATCAGTGGTTGCTCGGAGTGTAGCGAAGGTTGTAGAAATTGTGTGGCTTTGCAAAATCTTGTGAAGCAAGGGCGGTCGTTGAAACCGTCGTTCAATGAAAAAGCGTTTCAGAATAATCTCCGCAGTAACATGAATTACATGGTTTGTTCGCTTGGGGATATTTTCCATCCCGATAATTCTTGCGAGAATATTGATGCTATTTTTTCAAAGATGGCAAAGAGAAACACAAACCGTTATTTCGTGTTAACGAAATATGCTTCAGAAATGTTTGAGTACTTCAATGATGAGCAACTCCCAGAAGATATCAAGGGAAATGATTGGAAACATCTCTGGGTAGGAGTTTCTGTTGAAAGCGAAAAATATCTCGATAGAATCGAGAGTCTCATAGATTCTCCTGTGATAAATCACCGTTTTATCTGTCTCGAGCCATTACTTGAGGAAATCAGCATTTCGGAGTATCTCTCTTCCGGGAAGATTGAATGGGTGGTAATCGGTGCAGAGACCGGAAAACAAGCGAGAAAAGCTGATCCTGAATGGTTTCGGAAGATTATTTCTGAGTGCCGTCAGTTCAATGTTCCGGTCTACCTTGATCAGATTGAAGTTGACGGGGAAGTAAAGACAGAAATTGACGATTTCCCGGAAGAATTTCAAATCCGTGAATATCCTTGGATCAGGGAAGAATTGAATGAATATCACAAAAATTACGTTTTGAGCGGAGTAGGATTTGTTGGTTCAAAGAGAGAACACGGCAAACTTGAATTCTTGATAAAGGCTCCGGAATACGTTTACAGATACTGGGTAGAGAATTTTGAGTGGACGGGGTGTAAGCAGGAAATTCGTCCAATTTCATTTGCTCCCCAATCTAATGCTTCTTTCAAAAAGATTTTTCAAGAAATTCATTCTTGCCTCATTAAAGCAATGAACAATCTTGAAGATCGGGGAGCGTCAAAGACTCAGATCGATAAGTTGATGACAAACGACGTCATGGTTCAGTTTAAGTGGATTCCTCGCGATTTCAATCCCGATAAAATCCCCGAGAACAATGAGAACAAAGACATCAACGTATATTTGAAAACCGTAAAACAAATCTTTCAGAAGGAGTATAACCAATGAGCGGAGTAGTGAGCCGAGGACAAAAGGCAATCAATGAGCGTTATCGTCCGATGAGGCTGTCGGAATTGATTGGCAATGATTACAACAAAGTCTGCCTCAACAAGTGGATTGAAAAAGGGAATTTGCGTAGTCGCGCATTACTACTTTCTGGTCAGACGGGAGGAGGAAAAACTACTACCGCAAGAATTCTTGCAATGGGGCTGAATTGCGAAAAAGGGGAAACAACAGAACCTTGTTTGGAATGTTCGGCTTGTAAAGCGGCAATGAACGGTATGGCTTTTCATATTGTTGAGCACAATATGTCAGAAGCGAATACGAAAGAAGCAGCAGAAGCGATCGTTGCTTCAATGAATGATAGAACTATTACAGGTCGTCATAAGGTATATATTCTAGACGAGGTTCAGAAGTTGACGAACTCTTCCCAGAATTTGCTTCTGAAGGCGGTAGAGAATCCCCCAGAGGGAGTTTATATTTTCTTCTGCACAACTGAAGCGGATTCTCTTATCAAGACTCTCCGCAACCGTTGTGAGCATTATCGGTATGAGCTCCCGAATGATAAGGACATTTCTTCTCTCTTGGCTTCGGTTGTAAAGCAGGAAAATATCGAATTGACCGATGACCAGAAGCGAGAATTGTTCAGTTTCGTAAAAGGAATGTCCTATCGTGAAATTCTTTTTACATTGGAACAATTCAGTGCCGGATTAAGTGTTGATCAGATGGGTGGCAAGATTGTTGACAAAACCGGGACGGATGTCTTTACTCTCGCAAAGGAAGTTATCTATAACGGAAACTTTGATGCCTGGGTGAAAGCCATGAACAGTGGTCAGAACATGGAATTCGAGGGATTCCGATTGATGATCCGTAAAATGGCGGCAAAGGAAATTGAGAAAGCGGGATTCAAAAAGACTTCTCGTGCGGCGCTGTATTATGACCTTGTTGATATTATTGACGCAAAGAAATTCTACGACGCTCAGCCTCAGCCGATTGCAACAGCAATGGTGTGGAGGATTTGTGCTGAGATAAAAGGAAACAGAGACAAACTCTAATCGAAGCAATGCCCGATTTTTCGGGCATTTTTCTTTTTAGTTCATAGATTTACAGAAGTCAACAAAGATTTTAAAAAAGTCAAAGGAGGCTTTGTTATGTTTGGTGATACGAATGACATTGTAGTGTCGATCAAATTAAAGGATTTGAAAGACCTGAAGGATCTGGCAGATTATTACAAAACGGCTTCGGAAGAGCGTGATCGACTTCAGAAAGAAGTTTATCGTTTGGAAGAAGTAATCGTTAATCTTAAAAAGGGGAAATAATAATGAGATGCGAAGATTGCAAACATTTTGAATCGTGTTTGATTGAGTTCTTTCCTTGTTCCGATTACGATAAAGATAACTCTGAAGAATTGGATGAAGTAGACATTCAAGATCATATAGGAGAGGAAGATGAGTATGAAGACCGAGAATTCGAGTAAATTAAGAACTTACAATCTCTCTGATAACGGAATTGTTTCCGTCTTTATTTATCCGGTTCTTGAGCAAAAAGACGGATTAATAAAAACGGCAGGGATATGCATTCATGAGTCAGAATTGAATACTATTCGCAATTTTGGAAGTTCATGCTCCATAGTAACCTTTCTGACGAACACTGATGAAATCATTGAAATGATGAAAGAAGAAAGAAAAAAGTTCTTTTCTAATTCTTGAAATTCTATTCCTGATAATGTATAGTAATGCGCTTTCCGATGAACGGGAGCGCATTTATTTTACAACAGGAGGATTGAAATGGCAAAAGGAAAAAAACCAGAGTCTGTTGAATTCAAATCTGTTTACGAAGGATTCTGTTCCCTTTCAGAGGAAGAACAGGCAATGTTTCGCAGCAAGGTTTTCTCAAAAATCTGTACCGGTCTTACCAAAGAACAGAGAAATGAAGTGAAAGCAGAGCGTAAAGCCCTTCTGAACAAGATTGAGAGCGAAAGGAAAGTTGCTATTCAACTTCAAGCAGTTTCCGCTATTTCTACTGAAACTCTCGAAAATATCCTTGCAGAGAGAAAGAAAACTTCAAAGTAATTTTTTGTAATAACAAGAAAATTTAAATCCGCTTCATATATGTTCAGAAATATTGAACATGATGGAGCGGATTTTTTATGCCTTATATACCTACTGGGTGTAGGTTCGGATTCCTTACCGATACCCATTTTTCTGTAGTCCGAAATGATTTCAGGACAGATTGCTTTTTTGAAAGTGTCATATCAAAATTTTCGCAGTGTTATGACTATTTCAATTCTTCAGGCTGTGAATTCATTATTCACGGCGGTGACATGTTCGACAAGTATCGTTCATATTTTCATCCTATGCTTTTGCGTGTCCGTGAGACTATCGTAAAAAGCAAGATCCCTACATATTTCATTTGGGGGCAGCACGATCTTCTTGGTTATAACCGGGAGAGCTCCAAGAATTCTAATCTTGAGTTCCTTAAAGAAATCTGCGATGGGAAACTAATTGAAATAACTAATCACATTGAAACTGGTTCGGTTTATTTGTATGCTTCCCATGTAGACCAGAATCCGGCAGAAGTCCTCCAGGGCATCAATAAACGAATCCTGAAGCCAACGGTTGCTATAGTACACGCTCTGCTTCATAATGCAACAAGCAATTTTGGAACAATAGATATTTGTTCATTTGGGAAAGTGAAGCCAGTTCTTGTCCTTTCTGGGGATCTTCATTGCGGATTTGATTATACAAAAATAAATGACACAGTGTTTTACAATCCTGGATCATTAGCAAGAACAGAGCGTACAGAAAGAAAGCCGAAGTGCGCAATAATTACTCTTCAACCGTGGATGACGGACTGGATGATCGATATTGAAGAGTTCTTCCCCCGTTGCGAAGATTATCCGTTCCCGAAGGAAGAAACACCAGAAGTCAAAGTCTCTGACCAACAAGACTCAGAAGAATATATTGAAGCCTTTGAGAAGTTTAAATCCGAAACAAAAGATATTATCGAACGTCTCGAAAAGGTTGGGGAACATCATAAGATAGATAAAGAAGTTTTAGAATACATTAAATCCAAAAGGGGAACAAAGTAATGGCGACAGCGTTTGTTGATTTATTACACCGTGATGAGTTCTCATTGAAACAGGCTCTCGGAAATACGAAAAAGATTTTACCGATACTCAAGGAAAGAAATCATAGTCATTATGCTGTAGCGAACTACTGTGAGATTTCAAATTGGGTTCAACAGCTTTTTACTTGCAAGAAAGCCGGGATTATCCCGATACTTGGAATGGAAGCATTCGTGAATAATTATCGTTGTCGCGTTGAAGCTCCAGGACAAGTATCCGTAAAAAACCTTGTTTCCGGAGAAGAAAAATCGGTATACGATCTTGATGAAACGAGCCGGGACTTGACGACCTTGGATTATCCGATAGACCTTTTCGCGTTGACGGTTGAAGGGTATTATAACATTATCAAAATCCATAATGATTCGCAACTGTTCGGTGTCGATAAAAGACCGAGGACTTCAGACCCTTACCTTAAGGAACACGGAAAAGGAATTGTCGCGGTAATGCCCACTCCGTTTAGCGAAGTGTCTTCTCTTGTTTTCAACGGAATGAGAAAAGAAGCGTTTGAAAAATTCAAATTCTATTCTGAAATTTTTGATCAGGTATATCTCGCTGTTACGCTGGTAGAGGATCGGGAATACAAAGAAATCAACGATGGAATCATCTCTTTCGCAAGAGAGAATGGAATTAAAATCGTTCCGGTATGCAATTCGCATTACATAAATCCAAGTGACGAAGAAGCGTTTCTTACGCTGCGAAAATTGTCCAGGCTCCGTGGAGGTATGTCTTACGAAATCGACGTGTGTCCCGGAATGTATTATCGTTCCAGAGAAGACGTGGATCTCCTTTTCAAAAAATTGAAGACGGATATTTTCACGGAAGAAGTCTATGCTGTAGCCATGAAGAATCTTGACGAGTTGCTTGCACAATTCAAAGAGTTGGAAATTGATACAACGATTAAACTTCCGAAATTTGAAAATGGTCCAGAGAATCTCAGAAAAAAAGCATGGAAAGGATTCCTTGAAAGAGGTTACGATCAAAAGGGACAAATCTATCTTGACCGTTTCAATTATGAGATGGAAAATATTGTTGGAGCAGGTTTTGCCGATTACTTCCTTGTCCTTGAGGAAATGTTCAACTGGTATCGCAATGATTTGAATTCTATTTCAGCATTCGGAAGAGGTTCTGCTGCAGGTTCTCTTGTTCTGAATTGTATTGGTTGTACAAACATGGATCCGATAGAACACCACCTGCTTTTCGAACGATTTCTTGATGCTGAGAGATTCGCTAACATTGTTAAAGCTGGTGGGCAAGTGTCTGGAGGAGATTGCCCGGACGTCGATAGTGACTTTGCGACAAACAAAAAAGAAATGGTTAAAGATCATTTCATTGAAGTTTACGGTGAAAAATGTACAGCGTCAATCGGGACTTGTGGTTTGATGAAGACGAAATCCGTGCTTAAAGACCTTGCGAGACTTTATGAAGTCCCTATGGAAGAGATCAATTCTGTTACCGCAGGTGAAATGGCAGGGTATTTTGACGATGATGAAAACCCGATGCCACTAGAAAAACTCAAGAAGGAATTTCCAGGTCTCGAAAAGTTACTGAACAAATATCCTCAAATGGGAAATACGTTTGAGAAGCTCCGAGGTTCGATCACGAACTGGGGGAAACATGCCGGAGGTGTTCTTATAACTGACTTTGACCTTACGGAACAACTTCCACTCCGTAGGGATCCGGAAGGAAAATTGGTAACTTGTTGGCAGGAGGGTATTGCTTCCCGTGAACTCGGGATGATGGGATTTATCAAGTTTGATATTCTGGCTATAGACCAACTGAATATCTTTGAAGATACGGTTCGATTAATTAAAGAAACAACCGGGAAAGAAATTGATGTCAATAAAATTCCTATAGATGATTACAAAGCATTAAAACTTCTGGACGAGCATGACGGTGTTTGTGTTTTTCAATTCGATACCGATTTGTCGGGTAGAGTAATTGACCACATGAAAGGTATCAAGAAGTTTGAAGACCTGGGATCGCTTAGCACATTGATGAGACCCGCAGCTCTCGCAAATCGTTTTGACAGTGAGTTTGGAAAAAGAAGAACAAATAGTTCTGGAGTCTATGTTCCAGATTGTTTGAAGCCTTATCTTGCCGAAACTTTTGGGCTTCCGATTTACCAAGAGCATATTATGCAAGCAGGAATGTATATGGCTGGATTTGATAAAAATACTGCTTACAAGTTTATGAAACTTCTCTATAAAGGAAAAATGACAAAAGACATTGTCCCTGAATGGAGAGAAAAATTTTTGAACGGTTGTAAAGAAAAAGTTGAATCCGGCGAGGTGAAGTCAGGATATCCAGAAGAAATGTTTGAACAGCTTCTTGCTTTTCAGGGCTACGGATTCTGTGCAGCTCACGCAAAAAGTTACAGCATGTATTCTGCCGTAGGATTGTGGTTCAAAGCCTACTATCCGCTTCAATATATGTGTGCAAATCTTTCCGTAACGGAACGTTCATCTGCTAGACTTGCTCAAAGGGTGAGGTATTGCCAGGCAAAGGGGTTTAAGATTTATCCTCCGGATGTTCGATATGCCGGTCATAAATGGACGATTCACGAGGGTGGACTCATGGCTCCGCTCGGAAATATTAAAGGATTTGGTGTTAATGACGTTGAAAACGTTGTCCGGAATCGCCCCTACAAGTCGGCAACAGATTTCATGGACAAGACCAAACTCGGGAAATCGAAGTTCGAGTCTCTTTGTATGAGTGGAGCATTGGAATGCTTTGGGGAGCGAGAATACCTCTACAACTGGTATACTGAATTCTATGCAAAGAAGTCAAAGACTAAAAAAACGCAGCGAATGGAATTGTTCTTTGAAGATTTTGAACAAGAAGATATTTTCGACATCAAGAAAACGTTTTCCAAAG